>NZ_JBIWCX010000005.1:0-252104 GCF_044761695.1 Lysinibacillus sp. NPDC097287 | reverse complement strand
TAGAAAAACACCTCCACATTGATTATTTCAGGTTTAAATACCCGTTATTCAATGAAAGGTGTTTTTATTTGTCTCATGTTATTAGGTCAGTCCCTTTCTCCTTTTTTGGAGAAATGCTGCTTTTTTTAATTTTAGTAGCGTGGAAAGAGGTCTTGTGTAAACACTGATTTTGAAAAGAGGGTGGGGTCCATTACTCAACAACATTTTTTCGGAATTTAGCAGATAAACATTATCATATGGAGGATATTCAATTAAACGTTCGCTTAGTGTAGCTCTTAAGGAATTTGCTGAATCGCAGTAACATATAAATAGAATCTCGATGAAATGTTACAAAACGACGCTTTGGGTGCTTTTTATTCTGACTTTACAATACATATACCCTTACGTTTTGGATTTGTTTTAGAATGAACAAGGTAACAAATGTTTCATTAAAGGGACATTTAGTGGAAGTATATTACCAATAAAAATAGATTTGTATGTTAATATCGGGGTTGTGTTATAAATAATACTAAAACTGGGTGATAGTGAGGATGTTGAGATGGTTTATTTGAAGAAAGTAATGAAATTTCTGGCTTTCATTATTATTGGTATTTTTATGATAGGCTCTTTTCCTTCGACTACAAGTGCTTGTTCGTGTGCATATTTACCAAGTGTAGAAGATGAAATTGAACGTTCAAAAGCCATATTTAGTGGGAAAGTTGTTGATGTAAAAGAGAGACTAAGTTTAAAAGGATCTACTACTAAATCAGTTCTTTTTGAGGTAACGAACACTTGGAAGGGCGTTGAACAATCACAAATTATCATTACTACTGGTCAAGGTGGTGGCGATTGTGGATATAATTTTATAAAGGGAAAAGAATATTTGGTCTATGCTGATGAATCAAATATGTACGGGGCAAAATCGCTTGTAACAGTCACTTGTGATCGTACTAATATGTTGAGTTCTTTACAGGAGGATTTGGAGGTACTTGGAGAAGGACAGCCCCCCATTGAAGAAGTTAATTTAAGTGGTAAATATAATAGAAATCAACCATATATTTGGGCTACAGTAGCAGTAGCCATTGGCATTGTTGTGTTGTTCATTTTAAATAAAAGAAAAAGGTTGGATTAGTGGTTGGATAAATGGTTATTGTAGAAAGAATTACAACAAGCAAAATTTAGCCATAGTAAAATAAAGGAATAATTCAACTATCGTGGTACATAAGTGACCTATGATGAAAATAAAGAAAAAGGAGTTGTAATTTTAGATGGAACAGATTACCCTTCACCAATCCCAAAATTCCGATGTTGAGACAATTGCTAATTTACGGGCAATTGTACTACGTGATGATTTAACTAGACTAGGAAGATTTAATGAAGAAAAGGTACGCCAACGCTTTCGTGATGCATTTGACCCAGTTCATACATGGATCATTAAAGCGGGTTCCTCCTTTATTGGTTGCGTAGCTTTTAAACCGATATTAGATGGGTATCTGGTGGAACATTTTTATATTCATCCCAATTACCAAGGTAAAGGTATTGGTAGTCAGGTATTAGATTATCTTCTAAAACAAGATTATGTAATAGGAAAACGGGTGACATTAAATGTCCTGCAAGGAAGCTCTGCTCAACGTCTATATGAACGGTTTGGTTTTAAAGTGGATAGTGAGGATCTTATAGATATTTACATGTCTGTGGTAGCAGAGTTGAATACAAATAAATGTACTACCGCTCTCTCTGAAGTGGATGATTCCGAAATTGAGTAACATTACGCTTTTTACGAGACTTCTCCAAACTGGCAAAATGGAGAACGATAGCTTAATCATAATCAACCGTCCTTTTGTTGGACGTTTTTCTTTTAGTCGAAAATCAACATTATGGTTTAACATAGCATTAATATTAAACAATCGGGCGCATTTCTTTAAACTTTAATAAAGAGATGTCTATTTTTTATTAAAGGGCTATATAATTGAACAATACCTAAAAAAATCCATATTTTTAGAGTGAAAATATGGAATAATATACTTAAACCATTTGGTAAAACATATCTTTCTATCAAAGGAGTGTCCCTGAATTGAAGCTAGTCTGTAAAATCTGTAATTCAGAAGTTTCTAAACAAGTAACGGAGTTAAATGACTCTAATTTGCTGAATCTAAATGATGGTCAAGATTATATTCCTGAAGGTTTTTATATAGTACTTGATAATGATAATTTCTTCCCAATGCTAAAAGGTTCTATCATTATAAACATTCAGGATTTAATTAATTCAAACTATCATTCAAATGTAGGAAGATTAAACGGTTGCTGCGGTTACGATGGTTGTGATGGCATGAATAGAGTTTGTTTAAGTAACCATGATATCGGTACAGAATGTTCTGATTGTTGGATGCCTCACTTTGTAGCATTAAATTCGGAATGTGTAAAATTTACTGAATAAAGATATTATATTAACTTACTGATTTCAATAATGGCGTATTCTTTTATTACGATCTTCAGCAATCGGGCGCGATTGTTGAATAAGCTCCAATTTTCTAATTCAATTAACATGTACTTAAATTCCACAAGAATTTATAACGTATACAAAATAAACTTAATAAACGTTCCCAAACGTAAGTTAGAGAATCCCCCCATTCAATTGAATGAGGGGGTTGTTTTTTGCAAGTTATATATATTTATTTATAATTATTATGTTCAAATTATCGTACTTGAAAGGTTTTGAATGTATGGATTATAATCTTCAATCTACCACTTTGTCTTTTCCTGGAAAATGGGTTGGGGGAGTATCAATGGTACTTGGACCTATTTTCTTATTCGTAGGAGTGATTTTAAGGTTCAAGTTTAATTTCTTTTTCCCAGATCAACTTGAGGCTTTTGAGAGTTCCACTATTTTAATGACTATTTCGTACAGCCTTTTTTTAGCTGGAAATATATTGTTGAGTTTAGGAATCATCACTTTAACAAACCTCATTTATCGGCATAGTCCTGCTATAGCAATATGGGGTGGGATTTTTACGGTTTTTGGTTTATTTGCAAGAGCATTTCACGCTGGTATTGATCATCTAGCGTTTCAAATTGTAAATAGTAAAAACGTTGCCGTAGCAACAGATATCGTAGCCGAATCGTACGGTGCATTTCATATTGTTAGTGCTTTAAACGGGGCTATTATGCTTGGGTGGATCATTTTGGCTATTGGGGCATATCGTGCGAAAGTGTTAAATATTTTTCAAGCGATCTGTTTAGCATTAATGTCGGCTCTTCCACTGGGTGTGTTAAAAGGAACTACCACCTTTTCCATTATTGCGACATTCGGATTATGTGTAGCGATCATACCACTGGGCATTAAGATTTTGAAGAGCGGACCTCAACCTAGTGTTCAAAAAATTATTGCTTGGGTGATGTTCGTGCCTATTTTAGTAGTGATTTTCTTTGTTTTTGGAAGGTTGGGTTGATTAACGTTACACATAAACTTACTTAGAAGCCATTGTTGTACAAGCCAAAATCTATACGAAAACAGCCATTTATTAAAATAATCAGGCGTGATTGTCGGGTTGTTTAAAATGTATATTTGTTCTTTTAAACTAACGAGAACTTTAGTCAAATAAAGGTTTATAAAGTATACAAAATAAATCAAAATAATGTTCCAAAATCAAAGTTTGGGCCCACAATAAAACACTAAAAACATCGTTATATCAATGTTTTAAGTGTTTTTCTTTATTTCATCCATATACAGTTTTTTATGCACAATTGATTGAAGCTATATATAACAGGTTTTAGCTATGTTCAAAAGAAATTGAACTAGCGCACGTTTTGAATAATATCTTGCATACGCAGCCGATTCCTTAACGTTGTAAATCAACCATCTCCTTTAACATAGCCTTTTTTAAAATGGCTGTTTTCTTAATGATTGTTGCTATTCAACTACCGAATCAGCTTAGTGAAGTAAACAGGTATCTTTTAAAGTGAGTTGAAGTAGTTAATATAAGTGAGTTCCTTAATTAAAGTGTAGTCACTTAACATAGAGGTGGGTGAAATATTATTAATAAAGTAATCGTCAAAGAAACGATTGGCAAAGAAATAAATTTATCATCTATTATAGGGCTTGGCTTTCCTTCTATTGTCCCATCAAAGCCTTTTCTGCTAATGATAACCTTTCTCCCCATATTAAAACTCCTTTCAGTCTCTATAAATGAAGCATTCCATCCTGAATTAAATGCATCTTTTGGTATAATAAAATATAGATTTTTGGAACGGAGCGATTGAAATGAATGGAGCGCAAAAAGCGTTTTTTGAGGAAAAGGAGCGTTCACTTGGCGTTCGTCTAAATGATGTGCAGACGCAGGCAGTGTTGCAAACGAATGGGCCGCTGTTACTATTGGCATCTCCCGGTTCAGGAAAAACGACGACGATTATTATGCGTATCGGCTATATGATTGAGGCGCTTGGTGTGAATCCTTCTCGCATAAAGGCTGTAACGTTTAGTAATGCATCGGCCGGTGATATGAAGGCACGTTTTGCGAAGTTTTTCCCGCATTTGCCACCGGTTGATTTTTCGACGATTCATAGTTTAGCTTTTCAAGTTGTGCGGCAGACACTTGAACGCCAGGGCATTTCCTACGGCATTATTGAAGAATCGGACAAGCCGGGTGTTGTTTCAAAAAAACGAGTGCTTCGCGAGATTTTTGAACAATTAAATGGCACAAAAATTACCGAAGATCAGTTAGACGAGCTACTGACGTACATAACGTTTATCAAAAATAAAATGCTGCCAGAACAGGAATGGGCAATTGCAGAAGTAAAGGTGCCAAGAAAAGTCGAGATTTTACAGCGTTATGAGGAATATAAACGCACAGGTAGTGACCGTTTGTTAATTGATTTTGACGATATGCTATTAATGGCGAATGATATTTTCACGAAAAATCGAGAGGTGCTAGCGCAATACCAACGCCGCTACGATTATTATTTAACGGATGAAAGTCAGGATACATCGCCCGTTCAACATGCGATCATCGGGAAGCTTGTCGCAGTCCATCAAAATTTATGCGTCGTTGCGGATGAGGATCAGGCCATTTATAGCTGGCGCGGTGCAGAGCCAGATTATTTGTTGAATTTCCGAAAGATATATCCGGAGGCGCATGTTTTACTTATGACGCAAAACTATCGTTCGTCCGCAACGATTGTAGAGCCAGCCAATTTATTCATTCAGCGAAATAAAAAGCGTTTTAACAAACAAATGTTTACGGAAAATCCTGCAGCAGAGCCAATCTCGTTTAAAATCCTAGAGAATTACAATTTACAGGCCAAATATTTAGTGGACCAGTTGAAAAATCTGTCTAAGCGCGGCTCAACGGCTATTTTATATCGAAATAATACGTCAGCCATTCCGCTTATGGACGCGATTGACAGAGCAGGTTTGCCTTTCTATAAGAAAGATTCCACGATTCGCTTTTTCACGCATTGGGTCGTGGAGGATATTATGAATTTCATGCGTCTAGCGTACAATACAAAAAATATAACGGTATTTGAAAAAGTTTACAGAAAAATGAATGCTTATATTACACCAACGCAATTGAAGGCTCTACAGAAAGTGCCGGAGGGTGGCTGTGTATTCACACGGTTGTTAGAGCATGTTGAGCTAAAGGATTATCAGCCTGAATATATTAAGCGGATTCGCAAAACGTATGATAGCATTCAATTTGATAAAACGACGCCAACAGCCATGCTAGAGCATATCCGTTATGACTTTGGTTATGAGCGTACCTTAATGAAAATGAGTGAGAAACTCGGTTTTAATTATGAAAATTTACTAGATATTGTGGATGTACTTGGTTTAATTGCTCGTCATACACCGACGATGACCGAATTTGCAGGTCGTTTGAAGCAGCTTGAAAATTTAGCACGTTCGTCTCATATGAAAAATGATTTGAATGCAATTACACTGACAACATTGCACAGTTCAAAAGGCTTGGAATTTGACCGTGTGTATTTGATTGACTTGATTGAGGGGATTTTACCTAGTGAGGCGGAAGAAGAAATCGAAGAAGAAACGCGACTTTTTTATGTCGGTATCACGCGTGCGATTCGCCATTTGGAATTAATTTCGTATAATAAGCGCTTTAAAAAAAGTGTGGTGCCATCGATTTTCATGAAGGCGTTAAAACAAATCGTCTCTCCGCAGGAATTGCCAAAGAAAGCGCCGAAAAGTCCGAGGAAAGCACAGAAGCAATACCATAATGAGCGGACGATTACAACCGAGTCAGCGTTAATCGTTGGCTCAAAAGTAAAGCATGTGATTTTTGGAGAAGGGGTAATATTAGCCGTTACGAGTAACATGATTGAATTGTCTTTTGCTGCGGGGATTAAGAAGTTTTTGACGGATACATGTTTACAGCAAGGCTATTTAGAAACGATGGAAGATTAAATGAAGCGTATTCGAGATTTTTTCGAATACGCTTTTATAGTAGTGCTAAAAAAAATCCTTGTGAACGAAAAGCATCCTAAGCGTGTTTGGTAATCTTTTATAAAAGAATGTTGTTCAATATAATGATAGACTCCTTTTTCCTTTTACTGAGCGACGTATGAATAAGCATCTTACTAGCCTATGTTAATAGTAATTAAAGAACCTATCTTTTTGGAAAGGGCAGTTGCAATTAGAATAATAAATACAAACCATCATTTGTCCTTAAAGGATGAATGGTGGTTTCTTTTTGTTTGGGAATGAGTTGAACTTATGAAAATCTAGGCAGCATATCTATTAATTACTGCTGATAAAATAGGAGATTCGCTTCTATTAGATGCGAAAACCTGCTATGATATTATAGTCCTAGATTCCTATGAAGGGAGACTTATATTTGAAAAATACAAGGAAAATAGTAGCGTTTCTTATGATTTTTATACTAACTGTTAATATAAATGTGATGGTCCCTAGTGCATCAAAAATTAACCCTTTGCCATTTGAAGATGCACAGCTAGGTAGAAATAGTAATGCTTATTTATCTATCTATTCAAATCTATCTACCCAAATGAAAGAAAGTTTTATTAATAAAATTTCTATTCCTGCAATGGAAGCAAAAGAAAAATGGGGAATCCCTGCTAGTGTCATTATTGGCATGGCAGCTCTTGAAAGTGGTTATGGAACAACAAGAATAGCTGTACATGCAAATAATTTTTTCGGCATAAAAGTATGGGGGTATAACCCGAAAAACGCTTGGCAGCTAAAAGGGCAGCCTGATGAAGATTATGAACCGGTACCTGTTTTAGTCGATTATGGAGATGATCGAAAAATATTCGATGAAAGTAAAAGAAGAGATAACTGGTATCGTAAGTTTAATTCTTATAAAGGAGCGGTTGATTATTTAGCAGGAAACTTACTATTAAATCAAAGATATAGTTTTGCAAAATCAAATTATCAAGAAAGAATTAAACAGGGTTGGAGTTTGGAGAAAGCAGCCAAAGAATATCTATACGATATTGCCGAAGCCGGATATAACCATTTGGGTGGCGAATACTATCGAAATAAAGTAGGCAAGGTAATAGACGAATGGAATTTAACTCAATATGATGATAAAAAATTCCGAGATATAATAGGGCATTGGGCTGAAAAGGAAATTTTGTTTTTAGCAGAAAAGGGTTGGATTTCTGGCTATCCTGATGGAACATTTAAGCCGAATAAGCAAGTAACAAGAGCTCAAGCTGCTAAAATTATCAGTAATTTTCTAGGGCTGACGCCAACAAATGAAAAGATTTCATTTAGTGATGTACATCAAAACCATTGGGCTCGTGATGTAGTTAATTTAGTTGCCCAACACAAAATAATGAATGGGGTTGGCGATGGACGTTTCGATCCCGAAGCTAATGTAACTAGAGCGCAAATGGCACAAATAATGTATAATGCAGGTTTATATAGCCATCCTAATAATAATCAAGTGAATTCATTTATTGATGTAGGCCCCAATCATTGGGCATATGAAGCAATTGAAACTATGAAACAAGAAGGGATTCTAAATGGCTACAGTGATGGTCGATTCGGCCCTTATAATTCCACATCCAGAGCGCAATTAACAGTTATGATTTATCGTTTATATGAAAGAGGGTTCAGTAATTAAAATCATGTAAGTTTAAGAGGCACTTAATGGTGCCTCTTTTCTTATCGTTGAAACGAATAAGATAACAATACGGAATATTCGTATTTTGTTACAGTTGCTTTATACGATTAGGTCATGCCAACCTAATAATGATAAGAAAAAAAGGCGCGACACCTCTAAAAGGGAATCGATCCTATATAATTAAAACTACCAGCATCCATGTGTTGCCTATCCAAATCACCGGGACTAAAAATTGACTGGTATAAGGGAAGAATAAAATTAGCACAGTTTGGAAATGGTAGTTTAGATATTGAGTGGGATCATGAAGGTACATGGTGTACTTATATTACAGATCAAATTAAAGAATCGAAATATAAACTGGAATTAAAAAGAGAGAAGAATAAAAGAGATGAAGAACTAAAGAGGAAACAAGAAGAAGAGGATGAAAAGGGAGTTATTGAAGAAAAAAAGGAGAATTTCAATAGCTTATTCAAGAATAAACTATAAGAATTTTTATGTTCATCATAAGAATAATAACTAACTTGAGCGTTAATCCAACAGGGATTTAACGCTCTTTAATTCGACTATTTAAAATGAAAGATTGTGTGATAAGAAGGATTTTTTCTTATTCCACAAACGGGCGCGATTCTGTAATAAGGATCAGCGCTTGTTTTCGTTAAAGGGCCATTTAATTGAATAACACTTCTAAATTAAAAATAGGATTTTATGTTAATCTTGATGTGAGTTTGTGAAACAATGTACTTAAGCTAACGGGGCAGTTTAGTTGAAGAATAATGGTACAATTTCTTTAAATCGTTCAAGGGATTATATAGCTAATTTGATAGGAGGGATTTCAATTGAATGATTCGGTTCTAAAGTTCTATGAGGAACTTGCAGAAGATTATCACCTTATATTTGTTGATTGGAATCAAGCAATTTCACGGCAAGGCGAAGTTCTTGATAAATTGATCCGATCGAAGTTTACCACTTCTTCCGCGCATAACATTTCAGTTTTAGATTGTTCGTGCGGCATTGGTACACAAGCAATAGGATTAGCTAAATACGGGTATAACGTAAGTGCGACTGACATAAGTCCTGCTTCTGTAAAAAGAGCAGAAAAAGAAGCAGTAAGCCATGGGGTACACATAAACTTTGGAGTGGCAGATTTTCGCACGTTAGATCAGGATGTATCGGGGGTATTTGATATAGTGCTGTCGGCGGATAATGCTATTCCACATCTAATGATAGATGAAGATTTAAATAAAGCTTTTCAAAATATCCATACAAAACTTAATCATAATGGCTTGCTTATAGTTACCATAAGAGATTACGATGCAATGGTAAAAGAGAAGCCAACAATCACACAGCCTAATGTTCTCGATGAGGGGAAGAGGATTGTTTTTCAGGTATATGATTGGGCAGAAGACGGAAAAACGTATACGGTACATCAATTTATCATGCATGAAATTAACGGTGAATGGAAAACAAAACATAATCGTACTGAGTACAGAGCATGGTTGCGCGAAGAGATTAACAACATGTTAAACGTGATTGGTTTCACAGATGTTGAGTGGCGTTTCCCCGAGGATACAGGTTATTATCAACCTATTATGACAGCTCGGAAAATTTAATATCTTATCCTCGGGTTGTTGAACTAACGGAGTGCTTTACTTGAAAATCATTGAGTTGCGCAGGCAGCTCTTTTTTCTTATTGTGCTAACGGAGCAGGTTAGTTGAAGAGTGTTGTTTAACTTGTGTTCAACTATCGTGCCAGATTGTTAGAGGATATAAAATTACAGTTACATGAAGGGGAGAAACATTAGGTGTAAAAAATAAAGATCTAATAAATAGTTTAATACCACTAGGGATGATTTTTGGTTCTGCTATTGGTGTAATTCTTGGCATATTTTTCGAACCAATTTCTCAAGGATTTTCAATTGCTATGGGAGCTGGAATTGGGTTATTACTTGGATCTATCGCTTATGGATTTTATAGTCAGAAAGGGTAGAACTACAACAAACGGGCGCCATTGTGGTAGAACCACTAGATTTAAACAACTTTATTATTATATTTTTCAGTGAATAGAGCATCTGACATCAAAAATCAAACCACTATATTTTAACCCCGTCCTAACTTAGAACGGGGTTATGGCATTTAATGTTACCAAAGGACGCTTTTTTTTACTTCAACTACGAAGTACTTAGTTAGGACTTCTGTAGATTGTAGAAGACCTTCTAACTGGTTATAAAACATAGCTAGCGATCCCATCCGATCACTGGATGGGCGTTTTTTTACATTTCCTCCACCTGTTCCTTCATCACCTGCTCGACCCCGAGCAAAATCAACTTCAACCCAAATTCAAACGCTCTGTCAGTACCCATCAGCTCAAACAGCCCGTTCTTAAACATCCCCCGGAACAGTCCCGCATCCGACTCGTTCATGGAGTCTAGAAGGCGAATCATTTCTTCTCCTGGAGGCATTTCTTTGTCCTTAAGGATCGCGGAGACGCTGCGTTGATGTTGATAATCGTCTAGAACGAAGTAGTAGACATAGTTAACAAGTGTCGTAACTACTTGTATTTTCTGCTCTTGCTCAAGCGGTGTTGAGTCTACGCAGAGCAGCATCCGGTTGGTGAATCGGATGATATCTGGTTCGTGGGGCAGTGTCATCATCATAATCTGTGTAGAGCATGGATAGCGGCTGAGCACACTTCTTACCGTTACGGCAAGCTCAGTCAACTGTTCCTTCCAATCCCCTTCAGAGTGGAATTCCTCCAAAATTATTTTAGATACCTGGTTGGCTAGACGCTGGTAGAGATTTTGTTTGCTCTTGAAGTACCAATACAATGAGGGCGCCTGAATCCCAAGCCTGTCTGCCAATCGTCTCATACTGAGTTTCTCGATCCCCTCCTCTCCAAGAAGCTCCCATGAGGCTTCAAAAATTTTATCTTCCGAAATCTGAGGCTGCTGTTTTTTCATTGGTATCCTCCATTTCATCTAACACTGTAAGTTTTATACTTTACAGATTCATACGTTCATGATAACATCTAACACTGTAAGATTCAAACTAACACCGTTAGATAAATGTTTAAAAGAAAGAAGTGATCCACATGGATACAGAAAATCTCTATTACTTTGAAAAAGCACCGGTCGCAAAAGCTGTAGCTCACTTTGCTGTACCGATGATGCTAGGCACATCAATGAGTGTCATATATTCCATCTTGAATGCCTACTTCCTTGGTATGCTACATAATACTGCCATGTTAACTGCACTCGCATTAACCTTGCCGTTATTCGCGGTCATTATGGCGCTAGGAAATTTGATTGGCATGGGAAGTGGTACATTCATCTCACGTTTGCTAGGAGAGAAAAAATATGATGATGTAAAGCATGTGTCTTCATTCGCCTTTTACAGTAGCTTAGTTCTCGGTCTTATCGCGATCGCTGTAGGCCTCCCATTGATAGATCAAATCGTTAATGGCCTTGGGGCAACGGCTGACTCCTTCGAATTCACAAAGGACTATGTCACAGTTATGATCATAGGCTCACCATTCGTCATATTGTTCTTCACACTGGAGAATATCGTGCGCGCAGAAGGTGCAGCAATTACGTCTATGCTTGGTATGATGATCAGCGTTGTCGTGAATATTCTTCTAGATGCACTATTCATTTTCGTCTTCCATTGGAGCGTAACTGGGGTTGCGATCGCTACGGTAATGTCGAACGTTGTTGCCAGTGCATTTTACGCTTTGCATATCAGATATAAAAGCCAATTCTTAACCGTGTCAGCAAAATGGTTTAAGGCTACTAAAGAGATTCTGAGTAATGTCATTAAAATCGGTATTCCCATCTTTATTATGAGTATCTTTTTGGGTGCAATGTCGCTCATCTTAAACCACTTTCTTATAGAATATGGGGATCAGGCAGTAGCTGCTTACGGGATCTCATCACGTTTATTGCAATTTCCTGAGTTTATCCTAATGGGCTTATGTGAGGGCGTAGTGCCACTGATCGCCTTTTCGTTTACAGCGAATAAAATGCGCATGAAGCATACAATCGGATTTACAATTAAAACGATTGTGGCGTTAGCCTTCGTATTCGGCGTTATCGTTTATCTGATATCTGATAACTTAATTGGTTTATTTACGAATGATCCACATTTAATTGAAATGGGCAGTTACATTTTGCATGTAACGTTCTTATCCTTGTTTATTACCGGCATGACCACGTTGTTTACGGGTATATTTCAAGCAACGGCACAAGGAACTGCTGCGTTTATTATGTCAATTATTCAAGGAGTTACACTAATTCCTATGTTGTTTATCGCCAATCATATGTACGGATTCCACGGCGTAATCTGGTCGCTTGTCATTGCAGATGCCGTTTCATTCCTTGTGGGTGCTAGCATGCTGTATGTTTTACGGAACAAATTGCAGCCGGATTTAGATAGTTTAGTACAGTAGAAAAAATAAAACTTATAAAAAAGAGTTGGGGTTTCTTGCACTATAACCCCTTATTCAATTGAATGAGGGGGTTATTTTGGCTACTAATGATTGTTATGTTCCCTAATATAACTTTGGTCACTTCAGCCACGCTTTGGGTGCATTTTATCTTCAACAAACGGGCGCGATTCTGTAATAAGGATCAGCGCTCGTTTTCATTAAAGGGCCATATTGTTGAATAAGGGGTCTAACCTGATTTATACGGATTCACAACGGTAAGCAAAGAATATCTCAAAACGACGCTTTGGGACGGTTTGTGGTATTTTACTAAACAAATTTGATAAAATAGATAAAAGACACACGCATAAGGGAGAAAATATGAACGATAATTTAAAACAACTAACAGAAATTGAAAGCAAATTAAAAAAGCCATTTCCTACTAGCGATATTAATAAAATATGTGCAGATTTTCGAACAGAATTTTTAAATTTATCTGACGAGTTTGAGCCCTATGAGGTTGATTTCTATGAAGATTTTCGTTATTACTGTGTGAATATAGCTGGAACATTAAGTTATGTTTTAGGTGATAAGACAAATCAAATCCCACAAGGACAAATTGACATGCTATATAAGTCTTTCTTTGAATACTATAATCAATATGAATTTCTTGAAGACCAGATAGCAAACTATAATCATTTCTTTCAGAAATATAAATCTTATGAGCAAGCGAGGAATTTGTTATTACAGCTGTTGTCAAGTAACTATTATCCATTAAATCGACAGAGTCTATACACAAAAATAAATCTAAATTTTTGAAATGAACTTAAAATTTATAAAGCCAAATTCAATAAAACGTTCCCAAATAAGACTTTGGTGAAGCTACGAGGAGACAGCAAATAAATATATGTGTTAGAGAGGAGCATGCAGATTGAAAAAGTTTTGGCTTCTCTTAGGATTACTTTTTCTTGTTGGATGTAGTGAAGGCGACAAAACCACTTTAAAAGCATTTGAGTTATCTGATGAAATTCATAAAATTAGCGTAACAGGAAATGGTCTAATTTCTTATGCTGATAATAGTGAAGCAATATTTGACAGAGAAATTGTAATTGAGAATGTTTCCGATATTCAAAAGGTTAAAGATACATTACAAAATGCAACGGAATCAACAGGAAAGATTACATCTGAGGGTCCGTTATTTGTACTTGAATTAACATTCGAGGGCGGTTATTCAAAAGTTATTGATTTATGGTACTACACTGAGGCAAATACAGGACGTTTTGAAGTAGAGGATGTAGTGTATCAGTTGAATGATGATTCCGTCCCACAATTAATAGAACTATTTGAGTCGTATCGAGAGCAAAAAGTTTAATAACTAGCATTTATTATTCTTATAGAATTAGGGACTATTGTTGAATAAAACTTAGATTTATAAACGATTTTATAGTTGTATTTTTTAGTATAGTGAAGTATCTTATATCAAAAATAAAACAACTATATTTTTAACCCCGTCCAAAATTTAGAACGTGGTTATGCTTGTTTGAGCTTTTAAAATTAAATAACCTTATTATCATTTTACAGTAATGACTTTCAATTTTGTAAATGTGGTGCAGTAGGAATAGATAGCGGATTAGACTACCGCAAACGGGTTTTCGGCTCTAATCCAGCAGAAATACATTACGAAGAAATGTCAGAATATGAATGCTTTTGACTTTAGTAGTGGGAAGATCTAGCTGTTAAAAAACAATAATTATTACTAAATTTAAGTGTGTAACTCTTCTAATCCTTTGTATATTTGTATGCAATTGGAACTTATACTCATTTGAAACGTTATAAAAGTAAGAGGGGGAGGGAACGCATGTCGTCGGCGCACTCAAAACGAACCGTATTTTGTATCCACAAAGTATTCGTATTCAAGCAAAACATTTCGCAACGCATATCCAAAAAGAGGACACCGATCTCGTAACGGTTGGTGGAGAAACGTATCGCGTGTATCGTTATGAAGGGGCCTTGAATGAGTCTGAAAACGGTGTCGTACTTCTGTGTTGGCCACAGGAAGCATCGATGGAGCCAAAGAATATGCGCTGTTTTTTGAGTACAGATACTGAGCAGCTAACGACGGAACAAACTCTTACGTATTATAGCCACCATTGGTCGATTGAAACATACCTTAAGCAAGTTAAGGGATGTCTCGGTTTCAGCGGAGCACAAATCCGCAGTGTACAAGCGATTCAATGTTACTGGGTTCTTGTGCAGTTTGCGTATTTAATTCTTGGTCATTTGTACGATACACCCTTCACCTATTCCATACATATCGCCAGAACGAAGAAATTAGAGAGTATTTAAGTATATATTTTTCACGAAATCAATATTCCTGTAATTTTAATGAAGGCCAAAATTACTCTCTAGATAAATAGATGTAAATGCACACTAGCGATAGACCGAGCTTTTCTGACGATGCATCGGGTGGTATACATAGTATCGTATATTTGAATAAACATATATAAAGGAGGGTAATCCATTTGCACAAAACGCCAGGAAAGGGTCGTGCATCGAATGTAAAGGCGAAGCATCATTCAAATTTAACACTTCGTATGAATGTCCTCTTCTTTTCTATATTTCTTATGTTTTCAATGTTAATTTTTAGACTTGGTTATATGCAAATTGTAAAAGGTGAAGAGTATGTACGAAATTTAGAAAGTAAAGAGGAAGTACCGGTGAATACTAGTGTGCCAAGAGGGCGCATGTATGACCGATATGGGCGTATTTTAGTCGATAATCAGCCAGAAAATGCGATTACGTATACGAAAATGCAAACGACAAAAACAGAGGAAATGTTAGAAATTGCAGAGAAATTGGCCACTTTAATCGAACAGCCGACAAATCGTGTGACGATGCGTGATAAATACGATTTTTGGATATTAAAAAATCGTGATGCGGCTTACGAAAAAGTTACTAAGGAAGAAGTAAAAGAAATTAATGAAAGAAAAGAAATTACGATTAGTAAAGCGAACGCTGAGGTTGATAAGCTTGTCCGGGAGCGTATTACAGACGAGGAATTAGCGCAACTAACGGAAGCGGATTTAGAAGTGCTTGCAATCTACCGCGAAATGGCTTCAGGTTACAACTTATCACCGCAAATTATTAAAAGTGAAAACGTATCAGATGATGAGTTTGCACGTGTATCAGAACGTTTAACAGAATTACCGGGAGTAAATACGACAACGGATTGGAAACGTGTAAAACTGTCACCACTATCAGTTTTAGGGCGTACAACACTTCCTGTCAAAGGGATTCCTAATGAAAAACTTGATTACTATTTAGCGCGTGATTACTCGCGAAATGACCGAGTAGGCGAAAGTTATATTGAAGCACAGTATGAAGAGCTACTGCAAGGTCAAAAAACAGTCGTCAAAAATATTACCAATAAAAAAGGGCAAGTCGTCGATACGATTACAACGTATGAGGGCGAGCCAGGTAAGGATTTAGTGCTAACGTTTGATAGTGAACTACTTGCAGAAACAGAGAAGATTGTCGAAGAAGAGTTACTCGCTTTAAAATCATTAGGTGGCTCGCATTTATTAGACCGTGCCTTTTTAGTGATGATGGATCCAAACACTGGAGATGTTTTATCGATGGTTGGTAAGAAAATCGAGAAGGATCCTGATACTGGGAAAAATGTGATGCTAGATTATTCTTACGGCACCTTTACAACGGCCTATGAGTCTGGATCTACGGTTAAAGCAGCAACCGTATTAACCGGTTATAACCAAGGTGTTATTTCAATGGGCACTACACTGGGAGATGAACCTATTCGATTAGCAGGTACGCCAGTAAAGAAATCGATTTTCAATCCTAGTGGCTACATCTCAATGAATGATTTAATGGCGCTTGAACGTTCATCTAACGTCTATATGTTTAAAATAGCAATGCTAATAAACGGTACACCATATAGTCCTATGATGCCTTTACGTTTGAATGATCAAACATTCTCGAAAATGCGTAATAATTATGCACAATTCGGCTTAGGGGTCAAAACAGGTATTGACTTACCAAATGAAGTAAGTGGAGTAATGGGTCCATCAGGTCCAACAATGGGTGGTAAAACACTTGATTTAGCGATAGGACAGTACGATACGTATACAACATTACAATTAGCGCAATACATTTCGACGGTGGCAAATGGCGGCTATCGAATTAAACCGCATGTAGTGAAGGAAGTGCGAGAGCCGTCAAAAGACGGACAACAACTTGGCCCATTGGCAACAGAGATTGAACCAACTATTTTAAATCGTATCGATAACCCGACAGAAGAGATTGATTATGTGAAAAAAGGTCTTCGTCGAGTATATGTTGGTTCGCAAGGTTCTGCTGGGAGACAGTTTAGGGATACACCGTACACAGCAGCAGGGAAAACCGGAACAGCTGAGGTAGTTTATTTTGGACCGTTAAAAGAGAAGTGGAAAACGGAAGTATTAAACTTAACACATGTAGGCTTTGCGCCATATGAAAATCCTGAAATTGCCTATGCTGTTGTTATTCCTTGGGCAACAACTAACTTTGTGCCACCTCTTCCTCATGCCAATAAGATTGCTAGACGATCACTTGATAAGTATTACGAGCTAAAGGCTAAATATGAAACGACTCAAGTTTCTGTTAGTAATATGGAACAACCAATTCTTTCGGCAATCACTGAAGAAAAAATTGGCGAGGATGAACAAGAATAGAGAGGGACATTGGGTTATTATAGCCCAGCGTTTTTTTTACTTTAAAATCAGGAATTATGTTATCTGCCTATTTATAATAATGTACTTTAAATGAGTAAATTTAATATATAGGAATCTATGTTTCTACTACTGTATATAGTCAATGAAATTCAGACCGGGATAAACTGTATTGATGTGGATACGATACTAGATGTATTTGAAGTAGAATGAAGGCGGTGAGACGTAGTGATAACTTCCGACGAACGTTATTTATTGCATCGTACATTAATGAAAGATTGGCAATATGTAGAGTCAATGAAAATGGCAGATGTTTTTTCTATTTGGTTTGATTAGCAAACAAAAATATTACAACGGGAATGTAAAATACTAAATTGCCAATTAAAAGAAAAAGGGCTGAAAGTACTGCATTTAACGGTGTTAGATGAATATTTTTGCGATTATAGGATTGCAATGAGTGGAGAAGATATGGAGTTGCAATATTCCACGGAAGGGGCTGAAAAGTGAAGTGCAAGAAGAAGTGCAAAAACGCCTTCTTGTTCATAGTAACTCTGCGCGAAAGTAATGCGGAGTTACTATTGTAAATACATAAGTTCGAGAAAGATGTAAAATTAGGAGCGCTTTTCTACTGTTATTTTTGTGAAAAAACGATATGATAGAGAAAGCAAGACGGCAAGACCGTACGAAAGAAAGTAGGAAGATATTTTGAGTAAGTATGAAACACTATTATTTGATGTAGATGACACATTACTAGATTTTGACGTAGCTGAAAATGCTGCCTTAACTCGTTTATTTGATCAAGAAAATATTACGGTAACACCAGCGATGCTAGAGCGCTATAAAGAAATAAATGAAGCGATGTGGCGTGCATTTGAACGCGGGGAAGTGACTAAAAACGTACTCCATAACACACGATTTTCGAAATTTTTTAAGGAATATGGCATTGATGTAGACGGTGAGTATTTTGAGGGCGAGTTCCAAAAATATTTGCAGGAAGCTCATTATTATGTCGAAGGTGCCTATGAAGTCATCGAGCAATTAGCACAAGAGTATGATTTGTACGTCGTATCGAATGGTAAGACGACAACGCAAAATAAACGTTTAGTTGATGCTAATTTAGCGAGTTACTTTGAAGATATTTTTGTTTCGGAGCAAACGGGTTATCAAAAGCCAATGATTGAGTTTTTTGATTATGTATTTACGCGTATCGATGGAATTGATAAAGATAAAACATTGATTGTCGGGGATTCACTGACATCTGACATAAAAGGTGGCTTACGAGCAGGTATTGATACATGCTGGTTTAACATTCGTGATATTGACAATACAAGCGATGTTCACCCACACTATGAGATAAAAAAGTTGCACGAATTACATACGCTATTAGCAAAATAAAAAATAATCCCCGTGAGTATAAGATACTTTACGGGGATTAACTATGTGGACGGATAAAAGTTGAAAATTGACGGATAAAAATCGAAAACAGGCGGATAAATCTAAGGAAATGAAGGATAGCGACGCTTATTGTTGCATAGAGAGAGCAAAAAGGTCTGCGTAAAAAATACTATGTTTTTATGTTATTGAATCTATTATGATGGTAATAGACATACTGAAGGGAGAGGAGATATGAAAAAAACTATCCAAATGGCAGCGATGGTTGTAGTACTCGGCACAGCTAGTAGTACTCCAATGCAAACATATGCCTATCAAGAGCCAACAAATTATGTACATACGAAAACTGACAATATGATTGTATATTCGAAGTATGGAGCAAAAATTTCAGCATCTGAAAAAGACGGAAAATTCAGTGTGAAAGCCGATATTGTCAATAATCGTCAGCCACTAGAAGTAGAGATTTTTAAAAACGGTCATACTGGTGTGTTAAAGCAAGTAACAAAAAAAACAGTAGAACCAGTAGCATATCGTGATGAAGGGGACCGAGTCATTGCAACGATTCATGGCAATGCTGAGTTGCAATTTGTCCATCCTACAGTAAATAATTTTCGGGATATAGCAAATTCGTCAAATGCAATGTATATTACAGCATTAGCGGAGCGGGGGATTGTGAATGGAAGAACGCCAGATTACTTTGGTGAAAACGAAACATTAACACGTGCACAGGTAAGTGCATTAGTAGCACGTGCTTTTAGTCTCCAACAAGTAAGCACAACGCAGTTTAAGGATATAGATACGAAAAAATCATGGTATGGCGGGTATGTAGGAGCTATAACTTCAATTGAGGTTATGAAAGGGAAGACGTATAATGAGTTTAATCCGAACGGCAAACTTACACGACAACAAGCAATCTTAATACTCGGTCGTATGTTAGATGCTGTTGATTTCGCGCCGAATGAAGAAGTTGATGGTTTCCCATATAGCGATAGCGTGAATTTCGACGACGAACTATATCAACATACAGCAACTCTATATGCATTAGGTGCCATTGATTATGATGAAATACTGGAGCCGGCTCAAAGGATAACGCGTGGTCAATTTGCAAAAATGCTGTATAAAGTATTACAAGAATCAGGAAGATTATAATAAAGACAAAATAACCACTCATTTATGTTTGTAAATGAGTGGTTATTTTTATGTTGCCTTATTGTGTTCTTCTGAAAAGGACAAGTGGGTGTGTTTTTCAGGAGGAATACATCTTTATGTTGAAATCTATTCTTTGTACTTTTCCAGTGAACTGAAAGATTTTGTAAGCGAAAAATTATGTAGAACAATAATGCTGAAATATTATCGATGTATATTAATTTGTGCTTTGTGTATTGGAAACGGAGAATAGTGCGTGTTTTTCCTTTGATTTATTTCGTTTGTTATCAAAATGAAGAAAGAGGTATTGTATTTATAGAGCGGATAAATTATAGTGATATATATTAAATAAAATACAGCGAAGAAGGTTTTTACAGTGGACAAATTTGTAGAGATAATGAATGGTATTTTATGGGGTCCTTGGCTCGTGTACGGTATCCTTGTAGTCGGCTTACTTTTTACATTTATGACACGCGTTGTGCAAGTGCGCCTTATTAAAGATAGTGTAATGTTAATGTTTAAAGGCGAAAAATCAGAAAGTGGTGTTTCTTCTTTTGAAGCACTATCAATGGCGTTATCAGGCCGTGTTGGAACAGGTAATATTATCGGGACAGCATCAGCGATCGCATTCGGTGGTCCGGGTGCAGTGTTCTGGATGTGGGTGACAGCATTTATTGGTGCATCAACAGCATTTGTCGAATCAACACTCGCTCAAATTTATAAAGAAAAGAAAAATGGTGTGTACCGCGGAGGTCCAGCCTTTTATATTGAAAAAGGGACTGGCAAGCGTTGGTTTGGAATATTGTTCGCTATTGCGGCGATTTTAGCAACAGCCTTTTTAATTCCAGGGGTACAATCAAATGCGATTTCTAGTGCGATAGACAATGCATTTGGAATTGAGCCATGGATTACCGGCTTATTTTTAGTTGTAGCTTTAGGTTTTATCATCGTTGGTGGTGTTAAACGTTTTGCAAGAACAGCAACAATACTTGTGCCATTCATGGCAATTGCCTATCTACTAATGGCATTAATCATTATTGTGTTGAACATTTCACAGTTACCAGAAGTGTTAGGACTTATTTTCCGTAGTGCATTTGGTGCGGATGCAGTATTTGGTGGAATGGTCGGTTCTGCAATTGCATGGGGGGTTAAACGTGCTATCTTCTCAAATGAAGCAGGGCAAGGGAACGGTGCTCACCCAGCAGCGGCAGCAGAAGTATCTCATCCAGCTAAACAAGGTCTAGTACAATCATTCTCTGTTTATATTGATACATTGCTAGTATGTTCAGCAACGGCATTAATGGTGTTGTTCATGGGGACATACAACGTACAAGAAGGTAGTGCAACGGGAGCGGTAGTGCAAGAGAATGCAGCAGGCATTACCTATACTGAATTTACTCAAGTAGCGGTGAATAGTGCATTCCCGAATTTCCAAAGCTTCGGTTCAGCATTTGTAGCAATTGCATTATTTTTCTTTGCTTTTACAACTATTCTTTCATATTACTATATTGCAGAAACAAATGTGGCTTACTTATTTAAAGGGAAGAAGGAAGTTACGGCGACTTGGTTTATTAAAGCGGCTGTTATTGGGACATCTTTCTATGGTACGGTGCGCACATCAGATCTAGCATGGGCATTCGGAGATGTTGGTCTTGGTTTAATGGTATGGGTCAATATTGTGGGTATGTTATTAATGGCGAAGCCCGCAATGATTGCGTTAAAAGACTATGAAGCACAACGAAAAGAAGGGAAGGACCCAACATTCCATCCTGAAAAACTAGGCATTAAAGGTGCAGAATTTTGGATAGAGTACAATAAAGAGAATAATAATAAGTAATAAATATGAAGCCGATGCTATTTAAAGCATCGGCTTTTATAGATTCGGAAAGCTAGGAATTAGGGTGTGGGTTTACTAAACTCTAATAATTTCTCTTTTTCATAAATCATATACAACTTCTTCATGTCGTGTAATTATAGTAGCGTCTAGAGTATCAAAAAGTAATAGTTACTAGATTGCCAATGAATACAATACAGACATTTTACCATTGTATTGGGATGGATCATTTTCTGCAAAAGCCAATTACTAAACATTGTTTGTTATAAGATATATAAAACATCAGAAAGGGGTCCGTTTTATTCCATTAGTATATAATAATGGTAATGGTTGTTATTTAATTGAAGAATGAAATGGGTGGTAATGATGTGTTTGAAAGTGAGTGGATATAAAGGGGGAGCGGAGTGATGTTAATATTATCAACGTTTATTATGCTGATGGCTATCGGTTTGCTTATTAACGGTATTCTTACGTTAATTTATAAAAATAAAGAAAAGGTAGATAAAGGATTTACATTTGCATATGCTAAATTAAGTTATAGAAGAAAGTTGATTCGAACATTATGGTCTCTACTTATAATGATTCCTGTACTTCTAATGCTGAATTTATCTGTTGGTTTGCATTCTTATGAGAAACAATCAATTTTCCTATTTTTAGTGTTTCTTTTCCTTATACAACTGGCTTATAACTATTATAAGTGGAAAAAGAATGAGGATTATTAAAGAAATGTCTTTAACCTAAGGGGGAAGTTTATTGAAGAATAGCTTATTAGCATTATCGATATTTTCTTTAGCGGTAAGTATTGTTGTTAGTAGTTGGCTTATATCTAATAGTTTAACAAATGAACCAAAGGAGTTAGTGGTCTATCCTGAGCTTCTTACACAAGAGCAAGCAGCAGATTATCTTGGACTAACAATTAGTGAACTTATAAAGTTAGGGCCAATTTCAGCTGGGGCATGGACAACAAGTAATATTCCTTACATTAAAATAGGTAACAAGTATTATTATTCGAAGGAAGCAATCAATAATTGGCTAAAGGAAGAGCAGGCAATAACTGTTCCATAATTTATCTGGTAGTCACATTCAATTAGGTGTGGCTTTTTTGTATGAAATGTTATAAAAACAGGTGGATAATTATAATGGGAATACGAGGGGAATTGAATGGTGGAAACCAATATGTACAATTGTTGCGTAAAGCTTGTTATCGAGTGATGTAAATGTCTTAGATAAACTTATTTATGATGATCTTATCTTTGTAAATCATTTTGGACAACTATTAACCAAAGAGGCTGACATTGAAGCGCTCGTTTTGGCGTGAAAAATTTCACGGACAGTCAAATCTTAGAGCAAAAAGTAATACTTTTAGATCGTTCAGCTGTAACCATAACTAAAGCTTCATTTAAAGAGGACAGTAGGTGTTGAGGTAATTGAAGATGAAATGGTCTATACACGTATTTGGCAAATAGATGTAGCTTGTCCAATATTTATATGGTATCTATCAAAGAAGAAACAGACGGTCAAGAAGGTGAGCAAAAGGTTAAGGAAATTGTATTTGCTAAAAAATCAGGACTGAAAGAATTTTTGCAAAAAGAAGGGTATAGTAAGGAATCGCAAAATTTATATGTAAAAATTAGTGAAGAATCAATAATAGTTGCCGAAATTGAAAAAGTGAAAATCTAATCATTTTGAAGGAGTCACGTTAGACAGGCGCGTGGCTTTTTGTGTTATAAGGATAGAAACTGTAAGTAAAATCGGAGGGAATTGAAATAAAGTGATGTCTTGGCGTCACTAGATTTTTAAATTTTGAAGGATATCAAAGAGATGTAGACATAGAAAAAATATGGGTCTCATCTCATAAGAAGAGACCCATTAAAAGTTAACAAATATTTTTTCGAATAGCGTCAATCTTTCTACAATCTATAATGAGTGGACTATTAGATGTTCCTGCTTCAAGGAAGAATGCACAGCAATTTTTCGGATCAAAGTTTAAAAAACTAAGAGCAGTAAATACGCCACCACTCGATAAGAATGCATCGATTAAAGTACCCGGTTCTAGTTTCTTTAATTGATTACAAATGCAACCTTGACAGTTGTTGCCTTCTTTATGATTACAATTCTTTTCCTTATGACAGCAAGGTTTTTGCTCTTCACGATGGCATTTCTCTACTTTGTGGAAACATATTTCGATTGGGTAGTATTCATCGTCTTTTTTAGACCACTGGGCATCACCATCACTGCATTTATAGGCTTCAGTACATTTATCATAATCCCAATTCATATGTTTTAAATATTGTTTATCTTCCATTTCCAACTTCCCTTCTAGATAGTTAATCTAAAGCCAGCGCTAGCCTTACTCTAATAAACTATGATTTGTAAGTGGAATGTGATTGGCAATTTGTCCAGTAAATAATTTAAAAAACATACTTTCTTGAAAAATTATTTTTGTATGAATACCCAAAATACAATGGGGACATATGATAAATGAAATATTACAGAATGGTGAAATAGACTTTTGCCTTAAGAACAAAGCGGTATTACTATAATTAGCCCTTTGAAAAAAGGAATAGCGCTCAGTTGGAAATTGATTTCATAAAGAGTAAACGGATATTTCTATGAAGTAAAGTCCTTGGATATTGTGGGATTGTTAACTAAATTGTACGATAAGTGCTCAATAGCACAACAAAAAAGCTGGAGCGTTTGTAAACGCTCCAGCTTAGATAAATGTTCGCTAATGTAAAAAAATGGGCATATAGCTAAAGAACTCCATGCTTTTGAGAGCCAAAAACAAGAGGGGATAGCTTGCAACGTGTAGGGGTTTTTTTAATTGCTATCCCATGTTCATTATATGCAAGAGTATAGTTGGAGGTGATGATAGGTACTTGAGTTACGAGCCACGAGTACTTACAGTGAACGTCATTAAAAGCTTACAATGGCTGGGAGAAAAGGGATAACAAGCACAACGACTACATATCATTATATAAGGGCTATTAGCAGCACATATGTATCCCATGAGCTTTGGACGAAACCAGTCAACAAAGAGGCTTAAGAACGTACATCTTGCCGTTCTTTTTATTCAAGAAAGGGGCTAAAGCTATATGATAGAAGGATATCATTTTTTAAGAGTTGCTTCGAGTGAGAATGTGAAATTCTCCGTTATAATACCTGCTCATAATGAAGAAAATTACATTGGAAAATGCCTAGATTCAATTCGAAAGGCAGCACAACCTTTTAAAAATCAGGTGGAAGTCATTGTCGTACTAAATCGTTGTACGGATAGGACAGAGGAAATTGCACAATCATACAATTGCGTAACATTAAACAATAATGATAAGAATCTATCAAAAATTAGGAATGCAGGAGCTGAGATTGCTAGAGGCGAAATCATCATAACAATAGATGCTGATACTCGAATGACAGAACATTTTCTATCTACTGTGGAACAGCAACTTGCTTCGAATAAATACATTGGTGGCGGTGTGAATGGGCAATTTGAAAGAATGTCACTAGGTATACTAGTTTCTACGTTATTGTTGATAGTTCCCTTGCTTTTTAAGTACGGGTTTATTTCTGTAGGGATTTTTTGGTGCTATAAAAAAGACTTCTTGGCAATTAAAGGTTTTAATGAAAATATGCTCATGGCAGAGGATGCTGATTTTGCAAAACGTTTGAAAGAATGGGGCAAGAAAAACGGAAAAAAATACGGTTTAATCAAAAATGGCATGATCACCTCATGTAGAAGGTTTGATCAGCATGGTGACTGGGCTTTACTAAAACGTCCGCAACTGATTTTAGCCTATGTAAAAGGAACTGACAAAAAATCTGCAGATGAAACCTATTATGAAAATCAAGGTAGGTAATTGAACGATTCAGCAACCTGAAATCAGCGAATGATAAGATGCATTGAAGAGAACCTAAAAGCAAAAATACAGAATGTCACATTCAATCGAATGTGGCTTTTATTATGTATAAATAGCAGTGTGCTAAGAAATTTAGAGAACATTAATGTTAATAAATGAAGAAAGTATAGTAAAATTAAATAATAAACATATTTTGGATAAAAAAGAATTTTGAGGAGTGATTTTATGATCATAGGATTGCATCATGTTCAGATAACGATTCCAAAGGGAGCAGAAGAGGAAAGTAAAAACTTTTATTGCAATGTTTTAGGTCTGCCAGAAATTGAAAAACCGGAATCCCTTAAAGGGCGAGGCGGTTTTTGGATGCAAGTTGGTAATAGAGAAGTTCATATAGGAACAGAAGATGACTTTGATAGGTTAAAAACCAAAGCACATATTGCTTACGAGGTAGAAGATATATCATATTGGAAAAGAATTTTAGAACAAAATAATATAAAGCTATTGGATTCGGTTCCAATCCCAAACTTTAAACGTTTTGAATTTAGGGATCCATTTGGAAATAGGGTAGAGATGATTCAAAAGATTTAATGTTTCAGTTCTAATTTTCTCTGTAACCGAAGGCTTTAATCGAATAAGATAAGGAACTTCTAGTCACATTGGAGTTCCTTTTTTATATACAAGGGAGACGATAAAATGAAAAAACGCGCATTTTTAGGACTGATTTTTCTAATAATAATGTTAATGGGATGTACTTCTAATGAATCACTAGAGCCAGAGTATGAGGGGAGAAGCTTACATATTGCTGTTATAGGAGAGATACCCAAGGTAAGAGAAGATAATATTAATTTTGAAGATGTTAATTTTGATAATTGGACTATTAACAATTATGATTCGATTTTTATTTCTGAAGCAAAGCTTTCTGAAGCTGCAAAACAAGAAAATGTATAAAAGTATAAAGAAAGTAAAGTTCCAATATTCTTTTTAGGTACGAAGGCAAGTCATATACCATTTATTGAACTAGCAAATCCAATTAGTTATGAAGAGCATGTAGAAAGAATAAATGAAGTAGAAAACCCAGTTTCAGGAATTTTATATTTAGGGGAAGAGAGAGGCTATCAGACATGGAGCGTTAGTTATCCAGTGAAAGGTAGCAAATTACAATCAACTAATAAAGATAGCGTTTACTCGACGGTCTTTAAAATAATTGGCAATGAACTGTAAGCGTATTTTTGTTTGATATGTTCTAATACAAAGAAAAAACACCCTAGAAGGATGTTTTATTAATATAACGGTTGTTGACTATGGCAAGGTGGGAATCCATTAACATCATGGATCATGTGAAAGTCATACTGTTTCAAGGCAAATTGGCTTTGATACAAATACTCTAGTACAAGAAGTTTTCCACCAGATATACCGCACAAAATTCCAGAAGTACCTTGACCGTTTGATAAAGAAATCCCAACAGGTTGACCGATTAAATAACCAACTTTATGTTGCCAGGGCATTATAGTCACTCCTTTTTCGTACATTATATGTTCAAGGAGAAGTTAGGTGCCTGTACGGTGCAAGATGAAGAAGAATCAACAAAACACACAGTATCATATAGTTTAAAAGAAGTTATTACGCCAATTAATAACATTGTAGAACAGTTTAGCTTCTCTTCCCATTTTGTTGGAAGAGTTCATTTTCGGTAACAAACAGTTCTGAAACATGTCATCACAATACTTTGATCTACCGTATTTTGAATAGCATTCGTCATGTAGTTTGCAACAAGAATCAACTGGGTTAGTTGGTCGACCAGGACCAGAACATCCCGGACCACAGTACCGATAACCAGGATAACAAAAACCACCTCGTCTTCTATGTCTGTTCATCATTTCACCACTTTTCTAAGATGTTCTCGATACTATAAAATATGTGATTTTCTTTTTGAAGAAAAGGATAATAAACCAAAATGTTAAAGAAAAGCCGCAGCGTTTGTAGACGTTGCGGCTTCGAAGGTTACCTATCATGTGTTTACACAGAAAATGTGGAGTAACAAAAAAGGGGTTTTCCAATGATTTCTAAAATGGATGGCGGAACAGTTTAAATAATCTCATCGTAAAATTCAACTCACATTATGACACGTATAAATTACGCCAAATTGGATAATTTATAAATTGGAGGTGTTAATTATGACAAAAGAAAAGCGAAAAAAAACTGAATTAGATCGCGAAGAATTTGGATCAGATTTAAGCCCGGACGATTTAGATATGCGTAAAGACAATGATCAAACGAAAGAACAAATTAATAACTCAACTGAAGAAAATAAGCACAACGAAAATAATCGCTAAAAACAGTGAAGTATAAATTTCCTAAACCACAATCTTCGGATTGTGGTTTTTTACTGGACAAAAAAGGAAGACTTGTTCTATCAATCAGAGACATTTCTTTTAAATAATTGTTTGGAAGAGATTGTATGTAGTTGTAAATATATTAAGTAATTGAATAATACGAGAAAAAGGGTCACTTCTAATCAAAGTGACCCAAACCAACAAACTAGGAGGTATGAGGATAAATTAGCTTTTCGCTACTATTACAATAGGTATTAGCTTACGAAAGAGGTTTCGGAGAATATTTGATTGGGGAAAACTTTAACCATGATGAAGAGTTTTATCCATTAATAGGTAATATGAATAGAAGTTAAAGCGTAATTTTTCATACTTAGATATTGGGCATGTTAATTAAATTAATACATGAAAGTAGCACCGACAATAACTAGAAGAATGAATAGAACAACAATTAGAACGAATGTTGAACCGTTGCCATAGTTATTTCCTCCACAGTAACTGTTATAATTGCACATGTTTCCAGAGTATCCCATAAAAACACCTCCCTTCTTCATTATTCTATTCATCAAAGGGGAGATGGGGCGGGACAAAAGGAATATAAAACAGGTCTTTGTGGCTAAATGTCCAAAGTATATACGATGCAACTAAAAGATAAAATATAGTTACTGAACAGTATGAAGAAAGGGGAGATTAACTTGGAAAGAAATAAAACAGTAGTGAAAAATGGGATCGGTTTTGGAGCGGTATTAGCAATTACAATTTCATGGAGCGTGAATCATTCAATATTGTGGGCGATCATTCATGGATGTTTAAGTTGGCTTTATGTTATTTATTTCGCTTTAACAAGGTAAACTATTCGAATTAAAGTGCTTCAAAGTTTTCGTTATACTATACATCTAGTTTAGGTTAATTTTTATTTCACATGTAAAATTGAAATTTCTTCATATCGCTTCCATTACTATTTTTATGATATTTACTTTATTTTAGATTGATTTTGTTTATTTATACACATAAAAAATGGCTTTTAATAAAAAGTATTTTTTTGATTAACAAACAAATAATAAAGAGCAAATACTTTATGTGTGGGAAGTGGAAATTTGAAAAAGTACTTTCTTTTTTTAGTACCTGTATGTGTTTTGGTTATCTCCATGTTTTATGTAAACGAACGTTCATTCGCAGATAAAGGGAGGAAATATTACGAAGAAGCAGGCCAGATTTTGTGGGAAATTAAAACGAATGAGAAAATAATTGCTATAACTTTTGATGATGGTCCCCACAAAAAACACACACCAGAGGTTTTAGATTTATTGGAGAAATATAATGCTAAAGCAACATTTTTTGTAGTCGGTGAACATGCAGATAAGAATCCAGAAATTGCTTTAAGAATGTACGAAGAAGGTCATGAATTAGCCATTCACACCTATACACATCCCCTGAGAACAAGTGTGCCAAATTTAATGAAAGAAATAAAACAAACACATGAAACCATTTATGGTATTACGGGGTTTTCGCCAACTTTATTCCGACCTGTTGAAGGTCAGTACACTGATGCGATGATAGATGCAATTGTAAAAGAAGGTTATAAAGTAGTGATGTGGTCTTGGCATTTAGATACGATGGATTGGAAAAGTCCTGGTGCTTCTAAAATTGTAGATACTGTGCTAAAGAATGTTAAAGAAGGGAGTGTAGTCCTGTTTCATGACGGAGGTGGAAATCGTCAACAAACCATAAAAGCCTTGGAAAAAATACTCCCAGAACTTGAAAAGCAAGGATATAAATTTCTTACTATCTCTGAACTCCTAGAGGTTCAAAAAGCTAATAATAAAAAATCAGAAAAATAATTGAAATCAATGGTAAAAAAAGCTGTAGCATCATCATGTGCTACAGCTTTAATACTGTCATTTTACGGTTTGTCAGTAACAGTATTATACCACATCACAACCTTAGGAAGGCAACCTCACATGAGCAACAAGGGCAAAAGAGGAAGGGCAATTTATTACAGTGGTTTGAGATGACATTACCGAAAGAAACGGTAGGTGCAAGTAATATGGTATTTGCGGAAGGGTATAGATGAATGCAACTGCTTGAAAGGATAGAGAAATCGAGGTATTACACTGACTTATAAATGGTGATAGGATGAGAGTGATTGGGAAGTACATAAAATAATATAAATCACAAGAAATTGATACCTCTTATAATTTTAGTGTGGAGTGAGACAAATAAATGAACATATGCAGCTTATGATTGATTGGATTGAAGACAATTTTAAAAATGAATTTCATTAGATGAACTATCTAATTATATGGGATATTCCCCATACTATTGTTCTTTTAAATTTCACGAAATAACAGGTATAAGTGTTAGGCAATATATTCTTCGCAAGAAGCATATAGTAGAAATTTTAAAACAGTTTTTGGTATAAACTCAAGAATGTTTCAACCTAACAAGTTATTAGTTAAACTCACAATTAATAAAGGCGGGGAATGCTGTAGAATGAATGTTGCTAGAAAAATTGAGGTTGAACAGTTACAAAGAGTGAAGAGTGAGCTATTTGACAAAGACGTACTAAATATGTTGAATGGTCAGGTTATGTATGAAGAGTTTAAAGAGAATAAACTCATGGGAGATTCTGATTATTCGCCATTCAATGAAGCGATGTGTGTAAACGCGACTACTAATCAAGTTTTTGATAAAGAGTTTATAAAAAAAAGAGCATTTGGACATCATGAGTCAGTAGAAAATTATATCAAAAAGGTTATTGATCCATTAGAAAATCTTTTTAATAAAGAGTATAGATGTATCGTTTTATGGTTTGGTGAAGATATGTTTTGTCAAATGAATCTGCTTACCATAATGTCATATCTAGAACAGTCCGGATATGAAGGAAAAGTGTTCTTAAATAGCTTCAGAGAGGACGAATTTAAAGTAAGTCAAACTGAACTTACACTAGGTAACTATTCTTCTATATACAAAGAAGTATTGATAAATCATGAAAAACCAGCAATTGAATTACTACCAGTAATGTATCAGGCAATTGACATATATTTAGATATGCTAAAAGAAAATAATGCAGTAGTAAAATACATTTCCCAAAATAAAGATTTACCAATGGCGGAATTAATGAATAGGTTATTTGATCTTTTCCCAACAGTAGGCTATGGAGATTTACAATATATAGAGCTTATTAATAAAGTTAGATGAAAGTCAGTCTGCCTGAAATTGAACTACCCCCAAATTGTTAGTAAGTGTCTAACAATTTGGCACAGTCCCGCAGCATGTCCTATCAATCTATGGTGATAGGCTAGATGTTTCAATTCAGTATTTCTGGATGATTGAAAATAGTAAGGCAGTTAATATAGCAAAGGTATGGGATTCGACAGCAGACTATAAAAAACGGTTTAACTGACGGTTAAATTTTTATTGAGAGATCAGAGCTGATAGTACGTAATGATTTGATATTTATCTGTGAATTGATGACGAACTATTCACATAACTATCGTGATAGATTGTCTAACGAAGAGCTAAATCGCATCTGCGATGTAAAGAGGTATGGATAGTGGTGCAGTTGTTGAACATCGCTTATGTATCAATTTTGAAATGGCTTTAGATTTTTAACTTTGATTGAAGCTACTTCACCGCAATCTTTGCAAAAAGTAATGATTAACGGAGAGGAAGAAAATATTTTTCAATGGGGTCTTATATTAGCATAGCCCTCAAGTTTTCCTTTTGTAAAAGAGTTTCCAGCACAAGCTTTCCAGGTTAATTTTTGCTTTTCCATAATCATCACCTCAGAGGTGTTTTAAGACTTTATCAGAAGAGGATGCAGACGCAATTGTTCTATCAGTGGATGTAAGCGACTGCATTTGAGAGTGATGAGAGTATTCATACAGAGAGATAATTTCCGTCATTTTCTACGAGGGCGCTGTCTATTCACTTGATGTTTAAGTTTTTCTAATTCAGTGGTTAAATAGCGGATCTGTTTCTGCATGTTTTTATTATCTTTCATACTATTTTCTTTTTCATTTTGTTCTTGTTGTTCTGCCTCTAATGCAAGTATTGCGGAAATAGCGGATATTGTATCACCGATTATGGAAAATACTTCACCAACGACGGCTAACTCAGCGGCCTGGATTGATAATTCGTTTTGATCACCTTGACCCACCCTTTTATTATTTTTATTCAAACTAAATCACCTCAGTAAGCAATGTCATATCCAATTTATTTTTGTTGTAAGTATTTTTTGACTAAACCTAATTCTTCAAAATACTAAATGCTTGTGTGAATTTTTAAGAAAAAATCAAAGGAGACTCTATCGATTGAACATGAGTATATAAAAAAAATGAATTCGTAAAAATCTAATGATACTGACAATCAAATTATTCTTCACAAGTACGCTAACAAATGAGTGTAATTCCTCTTGTAGAACTGCTACTTCCCCAAAGTTAAGGTATATCAAGTGATTTAAATGTTCTGCCAGCTGAAAGTGCACTACGGGCAGGATGAACTTGAATAGTAACATTAAGATCAAGTTCTACTGAATAAACTTCATTTTTCATCGTAACGTTACCTTAAGCAATCTGAGCGTATTGTGTACAAATTTCTTGAAAGCTTAGCAAAAGGTCACCTGTTTTTTTGCAGTTTCGTATTCATAATTACTCATTTCATGATTTTTTTCATTCCTTCTAATTCGGAAATTAAATGATCTATCTGCTTTTGTATGCTTTCTGAATGTTTAGATTGGTCATTCAAGCTCTGAGGGCTTTGATTGTTTACATCTTCTAATGCATCAAATGCGAGCTCTAATGCAAGTTCAAGTAAATCTTCTCCCAGTGTAAAGATGGATGCACCAATATTTTTAATTTTAGAAGTAGAACTTTCGTGTGATTCAGATGGTCGATTTAATTTGTTATTATCATTATTCATGCTCTTCTCCTCCTTAATTCGATAAAAAGCAAAATTGTATTAATAGCATCATATGCAGTAGATGTCGAAAAAGAGAATAAAAGGAATGTTTTCTAAAATAAATCTTTTTAACAATAGAAAGTTAAGAACGCGAAAATGCGAAGATACAGAGCAATAATCAAGATGAAGTAAACATTTGAACAAAAATGTGCAGTAAGTGAGTTTTGAATTAAATATGTATATGCGGAAAGAAACTTTAAAAAGGGTAAGTCGGTGGAAAGTGACCCTAAAAAAATAGAGGGAAGGTGCAAGCTACTATAATTTATTGACTATCATAGCTAGCGCCGACAATAATTAGAAGAATGAACAGTACAACGATTAGAGCAAATGCTGAACCAATGTTACGATCGCGACGGTCATAATATCCATAGTTTTACATGGAAAACGTATTTTGAGATAATAAAAAAATAAGATTTGAACGAATCCATTTGTTTTCCAATATATAGAAAATGTGAATGAAAGGATAACAAATAAAAATGCAGTAACAATGGGTGAATAAGGAGTGAATTACGAGACATTCTATATCATCCAATTTATGTTAATGAAGTTGCTCTTTCAGGTTAACATAAGTCGGGTATTGAACCCATTTTATTACTGAATACTTTGAGGATTTATCGAAAGAAAATGTGTAGATGTAGTAAAACAACATTATTTAAGGGCTATAGCAAAACTATAGCCCACTTATTTTAACGCATATTATCAAGAATTGATGATCGACTGTCCTGCATTTTCTTCAAAAAGTTTGTCATTGAATCAAATGCTTCATTACGTTTATTACTCAAACTTTGGAGGCGAAGCATGTCCATTTGTTGTGAGTTGCTCAGTGTATCACTTTGGCTTTGTAATTCTTGAGTTTGTGCTCTTAGTTCATCTTTTATAGCATCATCATTTGTAGCTGAAATATCTGCATTTAATTTGCTTAGCTGTTCATTTAAGATTGCTATTTGTTCATTTTTCTTTTGAACATCAGCTATTTGCGATTGAAATTGACTTTCTAATTGATTTGTTCTTTGTTGTTGAACCATTTGTAATGCTGTTTCAATGTCCATTGAACCAAGATCAACGCCACCTACGCCTCCTATCCCTTGAACTGAAGAGGCAGATGCTTGTCCTGCTCCAGCTAATAATAGACCAACTGCTAATGTACTGCCGATTAATACTTTTTTCACAATAAAACCTCCTAGAAATATTTGTTTAAGGAATTAGCAAAATACCATTTAAAAACTCCTCAAATCAAAGATTAAACAACGAAGGTTAAATTTAGGTTAAAAAATCAAAAAAATTTTCAATTAATATTTTTGGCAAGCAGCTGTTAATACCTCATCAAATAATATTAATGAAAGAGAACAAACAAAATGATCTAAAGTGCGAAGGGGAAGGAATTGCTAGGTTCGTTATGGCATTTAGAAGATTTCTATAAAGAAGCGAGAGAAATCAATAGCTTGCTGAACGGATTGAAGAAGTGGGTCACTTCCTATCTTAAGTGACCCAAACCAATGAACTAAGAGGTACATGCAATGATAGCTAGCAAAAGAGGATATGGTAACTATTTGATTTTGGGAACATTTATGACAATAAAGAGGGCTGTAGCCTAATCCGTTAATAGACAATCTGAATAGAAGCTAAACCCTAATTTTTTCTACTTGAAAAATAAGACTTTTAACAGCCTTTATGCATGAAAGTAGCACCGATAATAATTAGAAGAATGAAAAGAACTACGAGTAGAGCAAATCCTGCACCACCGCGATTGCCATAGCCTTCTTCTCCGCCGTAGTTATTACAATTACCACCATTTCCTGAGTATCCCATGAAAACACCCCCTTTTTCTTTATTCTATTCATCAATAGGAAGGAGGATAGGGCAAAAGTATATGAACAGGTTTATGTTGTTGTAATGTCCAAAGAATTTATGGTACATCCCAGATATAAATACCAAGAGTGCAACAGAATCAAGGAGGTATCAATAGTTTTTAGAAGGAAAAATATTTTTAACTATTGTTGAGCAGATTCCGGCACAAATGAAAGGAACAAAGATTCAGCTGAAGAAAGGGCAGGCTGAAGTGCGCAAACTTGTACAAAGTGATAAACCTGAAAAAAACTTAAATTACTTGATACAATATTAAATTGGTGTTGTTTTTCTTTTGGCTTTAACAAGAAAAAAGTATAATGAAGTGTTTTTTTTCTTATAAAGGAAGTGTTGTTCTGTAACCGCCGTTACTGCTGGATGAACTATGCTTGCTTTTGAGCGTGGAAATATAATGATTCAATAATAGTTAGATGCTAAGATTAAATTGTTATACGAAAGGAGAGGGAACGAATGGGGATATTTTTATTAATTATGGGATTATTCATTGTAGTGGGGGTTATAAGTACTTTACAAAAGGAATCACGCCATAATGATAGCTCATCAAGAAACCATTCTAACAGCGCGAGTACTAATACAACTGATATAATGACAACAGGTGCAATATTTTCTTTACAAGATACAGTTAATCACGATTGTTCGGACAATACTTCTAGTCATAGTGATTCGTCTGGTGGTTCATCGTGCGATTAAAAGTTTAAGCCGTTTCCATCTGGAGACGGTTTTTTGTTTTGAAAAAAAATGAAGGGATAGCTTGCAACACGTGAGGTTGTATTTGCGTAATTTACTATCCCGGATTTTATTATATGCATGAATGGGGTGAAGCTATTGGACGTAGTAGTGACGATACCAAAGAGTGAAAATAAAAATGAGAAAAAGAGAAGCAGCTATTTTCGAACAAACTGGCTTCGAGCAGTTCTTTCAAGTGGTTAGAAGATCAAAATGACAGAACTTAGATGTATCGAAGAAAAGGAGACTGCTGCATGTGAAGCGGTTGTCTTATTTTTATAGACGATTTACGACAGTAACAATAAGGGCAAATCAGATGTTTTCAAGGATTTAGGTAAAGGTGATGAGAAGGATTTAGGTATCAAAAACTTGTACTTTCGAGGTTGATTTGCTCTACTACCTACAAGCTGTCAGTGGTTGAAAATGAAAGGTGATAGAAGTAATAGGGGCTCCTATATCTTAAAAAATTGAGAATGACAATGAAGTTACAGACACTATCACTTTCTTTATGGGGGCTAACTATTATGCAAACGTTGTTGCCGACTACCGTTGGATTTACTTGTTTGTTTATTGGCGTAAATAAACAAACAAGGTAGGTGTCGCAGTAAGTAAAGTGTGAACTAAATATGTATACGAGGAAAGAAACTATAAAAAGAGTCACTCGGAGAAAAGTGACCCTGAACCAAAAAAAATAGAGGGGAGGTGCCAGGCTATTATTATTTATTGACCATCATAGCTAGCAATAGATGTTTTTGTTAATACGATTTATGCATGAAAGTAGCACCAATAATAATTAGAAGAATGAATAGAACAACGAGTAGAGCGAACGCTGAACCACCGCGATTGCAACTACGATTGCAATTGTCATAGTTATTGCCATATCCTTCGCCGTAATTATTATAACAGTTCATATTTCCTGAGTATCCCACGAAAACACCACCTTTCCATAATCTATAATATGTATGGTTGTAGAAAGGAGAGGTGTTATTCATCTAATTCATAGTTTCTTTTGTTTAGAAATTTTAAAAAATATTAAACTACTTTTGCATAGTGAATTTAAATAGAAAAAGATTTAAATAGAAAAAGATTTAAATAGAAAAAGTTTAAAAACAGGTATAAGCCAAGAACATAAAGGTAGGTGCTGCACATGTACGAATGGTTGTAGGATTATCGTAAACTAGAGGAACAAATAGCTTACCGTGAATTTAACCTTAGAATAACCAAACGTGAATTAAGACGATGAGAAAATAAAGTGTGGACATAAAACAATCGTTTTAGCTAATGCCACAGGGAAAAAATCAGACACTGGTGGTTATGAAGTAGACTTTCTTGTTAGATGTTGTGAGTGTGAAACAGAGTTCTTTCGCACAAGCGAGTACAAAAAGGAATTAATAAATATTTCAAAGCACTAGAAAGGTTTTGTTCATAAAAAAAGATGGGTTATCCCATCTAAAATACTACTTATCTAACTTGTCAGATATACTTCTAAGAATTTGCAACTTTTCTTGCTGTATTTTAAGGAATTTAAGTAGAAACCAAATTACAAATACACATGGAACTATGTAGAAGAAAAGTAAGGTTAAGATAGGTAAAAGAGCTAAAAACATTTCCATTAATGTAATACTCCTTCCTTTTTTTGATAAGTATAACCCATTAATAAGAGAAAAGTAATTATGAATTTTAAAATCTTTTGACGGTCAACATGGAGTTTTAGCGACCTTTAACCGAACCAAATGTTATTTATTTACATAGTTTTACTATCCCATACCCAATCTACAAACGCATATACAACTACAAACTTTAAGGAATATAAAAGATTTTCAAGCCAGGATATATGCCCATTTTTGAAATAATCCCAAACAAATGTAAATAAGAACATTCCTACGAAGAAAAAAATATATATGTGCTTTCTAATGAATAAAATTATGATTACCTCAACGTGTAATTTATGTAAACTATAGCATTATCACACAAAAAGTTGTTAATAACTCGAATGAAAGTACTTTACTGAACAATATAGGGAAAAGGGCCACTTCTAATCCGAAGTGACCCAAAGTAATAGACAAAGAGGGGTAGGGTAAATTAACTTTCCACTACTATCAAGATGGGGTGATAGCTAGCGAAAGAGGGTTTGGAGCCTATTTGATTTAGGAAATGTCTATGACAATGGTGAAGGATTTAATCCATTAATAGACAATCTGAACAGATGCTAAAGCTAAATTTTTCCATTCTTAAAAATTAGAAATATTAATAACCTTTATGCATGAAAGTAGCGCCGACAATAATTAGGAGAATGAATAAAACAACGATTAGAGCGAATGCTGAACCACTGCGATTGCGGTTGCAGTTGCCATAGTCTTCGCCGTAATTATTATAACAACCCATATTTCCAGAGTATCCCATGAGAACACCTCCTTTCTACAATCTATAATATGTATAGTTGTGGAAAGGAGAGGTGTTATTCATCTAATCAATAGTTTTTTGTTTAGAGATTTTAAGAATAATTAATCTACTTTTGTATGGTGAATTGCCTTAGAAAAAGATTTAAATATAAAAAAGTTGAAAAACAGGTATACGCCAAGAGTATAAAGATAGGTGTTGCATATGTACGAATGGTTGAAGGAATATCAAAAATTAGAATTCGAAATTAATCGACTCGATAATAATCTAGAGAGAAAAAAGAGTTAAGTATTGGATATCTTGGAACCTGAAGAAATTTAACTGTGCATGCTCGAAATTGCTTGAAAGAATAGCAAGAAAATCACTTCAATTAGCACTAGTCAAATTCACTTTCAAATTAAACCAAAACAATTTAATAGTAGCCTTTACGGAAAATACCGGAGGCACTGACAGACAGGTAAAGCACCTGTTTTGTTGGTGCCTCTTTTTCTATCCCATAAAAAAGTGAAGCGTGCATTTGTATGTCATGCATGAGAATGTAGCAAAAGTGGCAACAATAGTGAATGAGCTAGGATTCCGTAATGGTGATCGTAAAGTTAGTGGAATGGATGAGCTGCATGAAATGGCCGAGAAGTTATTCAAGCAAAATCGAAAAATGGTAAAGGGGCGAGTGTAAGTGGAAAATATGAAAAATTATGCGGATCTAGTCCGTTTAATTGATGTTGTGAAGGCTGAGATAGAGATGTTGGAGAAGGATCATAAGTTTTGGTTTGGAAAGAGTGAGCACTTGTCGGTTGGGTCAGAGGGGAGTCGTCGTTATGGATTGGATGTTTCAACTGAGCGCAGCGATCGACTGGATAAGCGTATTAACCAGTTACAGGAGAAACTTGCGTATTATGTGGTGATTGAAGAAGAGATTCGTGTGAATATTGAAAAGCTTGAAGGACTGCCTTATAAGATTGCCAAGTTACGGTTCATTGATGGCCATTCATATAATGAGATTGCTGATATTCTTGGCTATTCATATAGTGATATTCGAAGTGAGGTATGCCAAAACAATACAACTGGGACCAACGAGGGTACAAAGCATGTAGACAATCTGTGATATGGTAATACTATGCAAGACCTGAATAATTCCATCCTCTTTGAAAAGGCACTCAGTTTATTCACAGGGTGTCTTTTGTTGTGTCAATAACATGTTGGTTACAATAATTCCTAACTAAAATGTGATTAGTGTGGCTTTTTATTATGCAAATTAGAAGAGATATATTAATGTTTTAATATAAAAGTTCCTATTATTGGATGAGTTTATTATGTGAATTAGTAGAGGTGAGTACTACATGGGGATAGCAGAAGTATTAACAATTATATTCGTAGTATTAAAGCTAACAGGAGTGGTTGCGTGGTCGTGGTGGTTAGTATTATTACCATCGATTATCTCCTTTAGTATTTACGCTTTGTTAATTGTTATAAAGGTAGTAATGGTTATTATTGCCGTGGTAGCGGTAAAAAAACGTGAGTAGGTGTTATTGAGTCACATCTAATCGGGTATGATTTTATAGTTAAGGATTAACTTTTTCAACAAAAGGCTACTCAAATACGAGTGGTCTTTTGTAATGCTAGAGACTTTAAATAAATTTCTAAAGCATATGTTACTATAATAGTTAAAATATGTTAATTATAGGTAATTAAGGGGGATATTATTATGTATTTAGAGTACACATTTACAGACTTTCCTAAATGGAAAACGGAACGATTCATTATACGTAAAGCTGTAGAACAAGATTGTCGTGATATTTTTGAGCTTTATTCAGATGAAAGAGTGGTTAAATATATGCCTTTCACGCCATTTACTTCTTTAGAAGATGCAATCAATGAGTTGAATTGGTATGACAAAATTTTCAAAGACCAGACTGGTTTAAGATGGGTAATTGAAGAAGCGGAGTCCAAAAAAGTCATTGGAACATGTGGGTTTTTAAATTATGAAAGAGCTCATAATCGTATAGAAATCGGATATGATTTAAATCCAAGATATTGGGGGAAGGGCGTTATGAAAGAGGCATTAAATTGTATCATTCACTTTGCCTTTGTGACGATGAACATCAATAAAATCGAAGCGAAAGTCGAACCAGAAAACAAATCATCAATTAAATTATTAGAAAAATTAAATTTTTATAAAGAGGGTATTTTAAGACAACATGAATTTGAGAATGGGAAATATGTTGATCTTGCTATCTTCTCGAAATTAAAAAGTGAATATGAGTAAAGCTTTAAAAACATAGGCTGTTTTCTAAATGATTGTTGTTCTTCAACAGAGGTTAGTTCGATAAATAAAATATTATGAAGATCCTTATTTAAAGCTGAGATGATATTGAATTTAAAGGAGGAAACGTATGGAGAAGATCGCAAATAAATACAGGGATATATATAATAATCCAGTAGACACAAAATATGTTCGTGTATATAAAGATTTGGATGATTATGTGAATAAGAAAATGGCAACATACAATGAGTATTTTGCAAAAAGTAACGATACGGATATATTTTTATACCTAGCTTTAATAGATAATCCATATTTATTAGGATTGTCTATAGCTTTTCAAAATAATGATTACGAGTTATTGAATAATTCAATTTATCATTACAGCAAGCATAGGTTATTAGATATTACATCCGGTGGGTATGATCATTGTTGGTATTTTTGGAATTGTTTAGATGGTATGGCTTGTAATTATATAGAAATTATTGAAAAATGTTACCCGGTAGAATTGGGATTATGCAATAATGGTTACCCTTTTTATGTTGTTGCAAGTAATTTGTTAATGTCGTTATGGTATAAAAATCAGCAATGGATGGAAATTGCATATCCTGCAGGAGAAAAATTTTTAAGTCAAAAGAAAGGTTTGTGGGAAAAAGCAATCGTTGCCTATCTATTGGCTTTATCGAATAATGATATGGATAAAGCCACTGAAGAATTGAGTAACGTATGTAAATATTCGACAAGGCTTGACCGACCTAAATTATATAAATGTCTCTGCACAGAAGCACATGGGTTATACCAGATAGCAAGATACATATTGTCAGAAGATGATTTCAATCGAATTGGCATACCTGATAATAATAATTTTTGTAAGGGGCTGATCTCGTGGCAGAGGGAACATGAATATCCGGAAAAGGGGAAGTCTATCTTAAATTATCCGGATAAACTTGATGTGATGAATCATATTTTAGAACTACCGTTACCAGAATGCATTTTATTAAATAGTAGTAAAAAGAAAACAGTAGATGTAGAACAAATGAAAAAGAACTTGATTGCGGAGTTTGTGACTGTTAAATATTAGAATTGAGAAGAATATAGTGAGGTTTGTTGCCGTTTTACTAAAAACCCCTCAAAAAAGCACTCAGACGAATCGAGGCTCACGATATTCATGCAACGTCTGCGTTAATTGCGTTAAAAAATGTTCTTCAATATGGCTGTAAGGCATCTAAGCACTCGATTGAAAATGCTTAGATGCCTTTTTCGTCTCATTTTAAATGAGGGAAAATACATGTTTTGTGACATCAATTTTAAAAAACTAGTATACCAAGAAAAACTAAGTTCCTTCAATTCTTTTTAAAACTTCGCTAGAGCGAGGAAGTTTTCACCGATTAAAAAAATTAATAAAAGGAAAGCGAGTCATCACAAAATATTTTTCTCCATGGCTCGCTTCTTTATTTAAAAAAGACCCGGATCCACTACTATTAAAGTAATCACAGTTAGCAAAATAATGTCAGGCTGATAATGTTTACCGAGATATACGTTTTTGAGGCTAAGAAATATTATATTTATTGCATTTATAGTAAAAGGTCGAACGGCTAATGCCTAGTAGCTTGGCTGCCTTAGATTTATTGCCGTTTGCGGATTTGATGGCCTGTACAATAACACGGCGCTCTGTTTCACCAATATGGTCCTTATGCAGTGAAGAATCACCTCGATCAAGTGGCCGAATAATTGGGCTAATCATAATATGCTCTTGGGTGATTATTGTGTGAGGTGACAAGTAGATAGCACGCTCTAAAATATTTTCTAGCTCCCGAATATTGCCGACAAAATCATAGTGCAATAATACCTGTAGTGCATGCTGGTCGATGCTATAGGATGGTAACTGATGCTTAATCGAAATTTTGTGTAGTAATGCCTCGACAAGAAGGGGTATATCTTCTTTTCGTTCGCGTAGTGGTGGAATGTGTAATGGAATCACGTGAATACGATAGTACAGGTCCTCGCGAAAACTGCCTTCTTGAATGAGCGTCGGCAAGTGCTTATTTGTTGCTGCAATAATTCGTACATCCGCCTTTTTCACTTTTGTATCGCCAAGGCGTTCATATTCTCGCTCTTGCAATACACGTAATAGCTTGACCTGAGTGGATAAGGGCATATCACCAATTTCATCTAGAAATAATGTTCCGCCTTCCGCAAGTTCGAACTTTCCAGGCTTGCCACCACGCTTTGCTCCCGTGAAGGCCCCGTCCGAATAGCCAAAAAGCTCGGATTCAATGAGCTGTTCAGGAATAGCTGCACAGTTAATTTTAATAAATGCACCACTTCGTCCAGACGCTTGATGAATGCCGTTTGCGAATAATTCCTTACCTGTACCACTTTCCCCCGTAATTAAAATAGTCGACAAAGATTTGGCCACATGAAAGGCTTGTTGCTTGAGTTGAATAAGCTGCAGGTCATTTGTAACAATTAAATTGAAATAATCATCATGCTTAACTGCCTTCACAAGCTCACCACGATAAAAGGATAGCTCATCTTCTAATTGATCGATTTGTCCAAGTAATTCTTTCCAAACATGTAGTTGCTGAAATACAAATTTATAAAGCATACCAACAAGCTGTCCTTCTTGTTGAATCGCGATACCTGAGACAATTCCTCGGTGTTTTTTTAATGTCAGTACCATGCCATTAAAGGCGTTTGGAAATGGTGGTAGCATAGGGAAAATACCATGAATAGATTCATCAAGTACCTGCTTTTCGTTTCGTTCAATCAGCTGTAAAAGTGAATCATTAATGCGTGTAATTTGTCCGTGGCCATTTGTTATGACCACGCCATCATACGATGCGTCTAAAGCGTTTTGTAGCACAAGCTCCATCTTCTTTGTCGTCTCTAATTCGGATGCGATTTTTTCTAATTTTGTTAAGTCCTTTAGCACGATAATAACACCAGTTGTTACATTCAACACATTCATTGGAAGAATGGATGCTAGACAAGAAAAATGATAGATGAGCATCTTTTGCTCCACCATTTCTTTGGTATGTAGCACATGTTGAATTAAAGGAAGAAAATCGGGGAAATAGGTTGTTAATAATTCGTTCACTTCTAATTTTTCAGTATGAAAAGTTTCCTTGCATGATTTATTGATAAAGGTAATCTGCATATGCTCATTTACGGTAATCACCGCGTCATGTAAGTAATTTAAAATATTGCGTTGCTGTTGTGTATGGGAATCTAACTCATGAATAAAGCCTGTAATGATTTCGTTTTTAGAAATAACACCAGTTACTTGCTTTTGTTCATTAATGACGACAACATTACTTAGCTTTTGTGTACGCAAGGCATGACGTCCGCCATAGAGCAGGTCGTTTTCGTTAATCGTAAAAACATCTTCAATAATTGCTTCTTTAATTACTTGTTGGAGGGAATTTGTCTGCAATAACAGGCGATATAAGGAATATTTGGTGACAATACCGATGAACTGCTCATGTTGAAAAACAATTGCAAGATCTTGTTTTTTTTCTTCAAAAAGTTGTATCACTTCCTTGATGGTTGCTGTTGGAGTAACGCGAATAAATGACGTTGACATAAACTCGTGAATAAACAAAAAATCGCCTCCTCAAAAAGGTGTATAAACTGTTTGGACAAGTGTCTTAAAATTAAAACAACTTTACTAGAAATTGTACGTTAAGTAGAAAATTATTACAAATAATAGATTGTTTTTGTTTTTCTTGTAGATGCTAGAATTCCTTATTTAAACCTAAGGAGGGAATCTATAATTCATAAAAACTTTTAAATTGATGCAGAGTAAAGACCGTAAATTATAATTATTTTTCATTTTGGCACGCAAATTGCTTATATAAAAAGGTGAGAAGGAGGGGAAAGATTATGCGTGAGGACTTTCAAGTTTTTCAAGAACACAAACAACGAATAGTAAAGGGTGGTCAAACAAAACGACATGAGGCTAATGAGGCACAGGGTAAATTATTTGTACGGCATCGTTTAGCAAAGCTTTTTGATGAGGGCACGATTATTGAGGATAATATTTTTGCTGAAGCTTTAGATCCATCACTACCATGTGATGCGACGATAACTGGTATCGGTAAGATTGATGGAAGACCTGTCTGTTTTATTGCCGCAGATTCGACCGTGAAAGCAGGTTCATGGGGCGCAAAATCCGTTGAAAAAAACATTCGTTTACAGGAAAAGGCAATGGCTTTAAAGTATCCGATTTTGTACTTAATTGACTCAGCTGGGGGACGTATTACCGACCAGCTGGACGTATTTCCAGGGCGACGTCATGGAGGACGTATTTTCTATAATCAAATTCAATTATCAGGTGTTGTGCCGCAAATTACGATTTTATTTGGTCCATCCCCAGCTGGAGCTGCGTATGTACCAGCGTTTTCAGATTTAGTCATTATGATTGAAGGGCAATCGAGTGCATATTTAGGTTCACCACGAATGGCTGAAATGGCCATTGGTGAAAAAGTTTCCATGGAGGATATGGGTGGTGCCGCCATGCACTGTTCGATAAGTGGCTTAGGGGATGTACTTGTGCAATCTGAGCAAGAGGCCATTGAGTCGTGTAAAGCATATTTGCAGTTGATGCCGACGAATTGGGAGGAGAAGACACCGACAGCTGAGGCTAGGCCACCAATAGAAGGAAGAAGTATTGAAGAAATTATTCCATTAAGTCAAAATACAGCCTTTGATATGTATGAACTCATTGATCAGTTAATAGATGAGGGTTCATGGTTTGAATATAAAAAGCTATTTGCAAAGGAGCTAATTACCGGATTAGCGCGTATGAAAGGCAGTGTTGTCGGGATTATTGCGAATCAGCCAAAAGTGAAAGGTGGAACATTATTTATCGATTCGCCAGACAAAGCAGCTCGCTTTATTATGATTTGCAATGCTTATAATATTCCACTTTTATATGTTGCTGATGTACCGGGGTATATGATTGGCTCGAAAGTTGAACAGGGTGGCATCATTCGTCACGGTGCGAAAATGATTTCGGCATTATCCGAGGCAACGGTACCGATTATTTCGCTGATTGCGCGAAAATGCTACGGTGCAGGTTTATATGCGATGGCAGGTCCAGCGTTTGGTGCAGATGTTGTCCTAGCATTGCCGAGCGCGCAAATTGCCATTATGGGACCAGAGGCTGCTGTTAATGCCGTTTATGCAGGCAAAATTGCCGAGCTTCCAGAGGAGGAAAGAACAGAATTTATTAGCCAAAAGCGTCAGCAATATAGGGAGAATATTGATATTTATAAATTAGCATCACAAATGATTATTGATGATGTAATTGGTTTTGATGAGGTACGCGAGCAGGTAACAGCGCGCTTTGCGTATTATGAGACAAAGCATACGTACACATTGCCAAAACGTAATGCCGTGAAACCTGTATAGGAGGTGGGGTAATGATATATGAAAAAATAGCTTGGCAAGAAGATGACGCGATTGTAACGATTACACTCAATGATCCAAAGTCACATAATGCGCTATCCACGCAATTAACAGAAGAGCTTGTACATGCATTTGAGACAGCAAATGAACTTTCACATATTGCGGCGATTATTATTACCGGCGCTGGCAAGAGCTTTTGTGCAGGTGGCGATTTAGCAGAGTTTCAGTCTTTTTTAGAAATGGATGTGCCAACGTTGTATGAGGATGGCTTACAAAGTACAAGGCTCTTTCAACTACGAGATGTGATGAAGAAGCCTATTATTGGAGCTATTAATGGAGCAGCACTTGGTGGTGGCACTGGTATTGCGGCGCTTTGTCATATCGCTATTGGTAGTGAACACGCTAAGCTTGGCCTAACAGAACTTAAGCTAGGGCTTGTGCCATATGTAATTTTACCGCTAGTACGCCGAGCTGTTGGTGAACGTCAAATGATGGAGTTAATGCTAAGTGCTCGCGTCTTATCTGCCGAGGAGGCACTTCGCTACGGGTTATTGCACGAAGTCGTTCCAGCAGAAGAGCTACAGCAACGGGCTCTAGATTGGGCGAAAAAGTTAGCTAGCTATAGTCCACTTGCTGTGAAAATGGCATTAACAGCATTTGAAAAAACAGCACAAATGGACGTAGGTGATGCGATGACTTATTTAGCGACTATGCGTCTAGTTAGTTTCAAGAGTGCTGATTTAAAAGAAGGTGCTCAGGCATTTTTACAGAAGCGGCAACCAAGTTGGACAGGAAAATAAAAGAAGTAAACGATGAAGAAAAAGCTAGAAAGCATCGTCTTATCTAGAATCGAATAAAAGAGGGTGAAGCAATGAAAAAAATACGAATCGGTGCAGCACAAGGCTTCTATGGTGATACAATCGAGCCTGCTGTTTTAACAGCAAAATATGGTGACGTACAATATCTATGTTTTGATTGTTTAGCCGAGCTGACTATGGCTATTTTAGCAAAGGACTATGCTAAAAATCCATCGCATGGGTATACAAAAGATTTGACAAATTCGATAACGCAACTTTTACCGTTCGTGAAGGAAAAAGGAATCAAGCTTTTAACAAATGCAGGGGGCATTAATCCAATTGCTGCAAAAGATGAGGTTATGCGGATTGCCAAGGAACTCGGAATGGACGGCTTAAAGGTTGCTGTTGTGACGGGAGATAATGTACTTGAGAATTTGCCGAATTGGTATGAGCAAGGTATGGATTTATCCCATGCAGATACGAAGGAGCCTTTCGAATTAGAAGATAAAAACTGGCTCTTTGCAAATGCCTATTTAGGTGTTTGGCCAATTGTAGAGGCCTTACAGGAAGGGGCGCAAATTGTTATTACCGGTCGCACAACTGACCCTGCTCAGTTTTTAGCACCACTTATTTATGAATTTGGTTGGACGAAGGACGAATGGGATAAGCTAGCGTCTGGCATTATGATGGGACATCTACTTGAATGCTCAGCGCAATCGACGGGAGGCAATTACAGTGGTGATTGGGGAGCTGTTCCTAGAATGGAATCTATCGGTTATCCAATTGCAGAAGTCGAGGAATCTGGTGAGTTTATTATTACGAAGATTAAAGAAGCAGGTGGGCTAGTATCATTTGATACTGTTCGTGAGCAGTTACTGTATGAAATTCATGATCCATCAGCTTATTTAACACCGGATGTAATAGTTGATTTATCAAAGGTCACGTTAACGGAAGTCGCCCCGAATAAAGTGCGTGTTACCGGTATTAAAGGAAAATCAGCACCATCAACCTTAAAGGTGGTGCTAGGCTATGAGAATGGCTTTTTAGGTCAAGCTTTAGTGGGATATAGCTGGCCAGATGCCTATAAAAAAGCACAAAAGGCGCAAGAAATCATTATGCAAAAAGTTGAAATGCAAGGCAACCCATTTGAAAAGCTACAGTTTGATTTTGTTGGCTATAATTCTTTGCACGGACCATTAGCAACACCCCCATCAGAAGATATAAACGAAATCTATTTACGTATTGCAGTAAAGGCAAAATCAAGGTCATTAGCGCAAGCAATTCAAAAATATTTGCCACCTTTAGCGCTAAATGGACCACCGTCATTGGCAGGTTTCTTTAATACACCGCCGCGCCAATTGTTAGGTATGTGGTCAACGTTAGTGGATCGTCAACTAGTAGAGCAACATGTGCAAGTTAAATTGGAGGTGGTTTCATGCCAATACAGTTAAAATCAATTGCCAATGCTCGCTGTGGTGATAAGGGAAATAAGGTCAATATTGCTGTGTTTGCGAAGGATGCAAAAGATTACGATCTACTTCTAAATCAAGTAACATCGGAGCGAGTGGCAACTCATTTTAAAGACCTAATTTTCGGAGAAGTACAGCGGTATGAAGTGCCGACAATTTATGCATTAAATTTTGTATTAAGTGAAGCATTAGACGGGGGAGGATCTGCATCGCTTCGTGTTGATAATTTAGGGAAGTGTTTTGCGAGTAACTTAATGCGTATGGAAATAGAGCGAAATAATGATGGAGTATTTATAGCTGAACATTAAGCGTTGCAGCAAGAGGTAATGGCATTTTTGGAAAGAAGAAAATTCAAATGATTTGGAAAATAAGGAGGAGAAAATAATGGAAATATTATCACCGATGGGCGGAAGTGTATGGAAAATAGAAGTTAGTGAAGGCGATACAGTTTCTGTAGGGGACGTACTAATTATTTTAGAGTCTATGAAAATGGAAATTCCAATTGAAGCAACAGAATCTGGAATCGTCGAAGATATCAAAGTGGCAGAAGGTGACTTCGTGCAAGAAAATGAGGTTGTTATTCTCCTTGGAAGTTAGCAGGAAATTTGGATAGCAATCAAAGTATTAAATGGGATGTTGAGAAAATTTCTTTAAGTAATGGAGAATTGGAGGTTTTAGCATGGCGTATGAACCTTATTTTACCGAAGAACATGAACAGTTTCGTAAAACTATCCGTAAATTTGTAGAAAAAGAGGTTAAACCTTTTGTTGAAGAATGGGAATCTGCGGGTGAATTTCCAATAGAAATAGTAAAACGAATGGGTGATCTCGGTTTTCTTGGACTACGTTATTCTGAGGAAGTTGGGGGACAAGGTGGAGATTATTTTACTAGTATTGTATTTGCAGAAGAACTTGCCAAATGCGGCTGTGGGGGCTTCCCAATGGCAATTGCAGTGCAAACTGACATGGCGACACCTCCAATAGATCAATTTGGGAATGCCGATCAAAAAGAAAGATTTCTAATACCTGCGATAAAAGGTGATAAGCTTGCTGCTATTGGGATCACTGAGCCAAATCATGGTTCTGACGTTGCTTCTATAGAGACACGGGCACGTAAAGAAGGTAACGAATGGATAATAAATGGCTCTAAAATGTTTATAACGAATGGTACACGTGCTGATTTTATTACGCTCGTTACAAGAACGTCGGATGAACCGGGTTATAAAGGAATTAGCTTATTTTTAGTTGATCTTGACAGTCCAGGTGTGTCTATTAGTAAAAAGCTGGACAAAGTGGGGATGCGCTCATCCGATACGGCCGAACTGATTTTTGACAATGTTAGGGTACCTGATGCTAATTTACTTGGAGAAGAAGGTAAGGGTTTCTCTTATATTATGTGGGAGTTACAAGGGGAACGAATGATTTCTGCTGCAGGATCAATTGGTATGGCGGAATATGCTTATAATCTTGCATATGATTATGCAAAAACGAGACGTCAGTTTAACCAACCAATCGCTAATTTTCAAGTGATTGCTCATCTTCTTGTAGAAATGAAAACGGAAATAGAAATATGCAAGGAATTGACATATGCAACGGCATATCGTTTTGCAAATGGTGAAGTTCCGAGTAAAGAAATTTCAATGACAAAACTTGCGGCCGCACAAATGGCTCATTGGGTAGCGGATAGGGCTTTGCAAATATTCGGGGGGAATGGATATATGTCAGAATATCCTATTCAACGCATTTGGCGTGACACTAGACTTCATCGTATTGGTGCTGGAGCAGATGAGATTATGAAAGAAATCATATCGAAACAAATAGGCCTGTAAGCCAGAGAAAAGGGAGTGATAATATGGCTCACTGGATGTTTAATGAAGAACATAACATGTTTCGTAATTCAATAAGAAAATTTGTAGAAAAAGAAATTGTTCCATTTGTCGAAGAGTGGGAAGCGGCAGGAGAAGTTCCGAGAAGCATATTTGAAAGAATGGGGCAATTAGGGTATTTAGGAACTAAATTTCCAGTAGAGTACGGGGGTGCAGGGGCTGACCTTATAATGGAAGCGATTCTTAATGAAGAGCTAACTAAGTGCGGGTCAAGTGGAATAGGCGCTTCTATTGTTGCTCATATCGGGATTGCATTAACCCCTATTTGGCGATTTGGTAATGATGAGCAGAAGATAAAATATTTAAAACCTGGAATTGAAGGGAAGAAAATTGCCGCATTAGGTATAACTGAGCCGAATTCGGGAAGTGATGTGTCTTCAATCACTACAAGAGCAGAAGATAAAGGTGATTATTATCTTTTAAATGGTTCTAAAACTTTTATTACAAATGGAGTTAACGCTGACTTTGTAATTGTTGCTGCAAAAACTGCTGATGGTCCAGGGCATCGTAATATGAGTCTATTAATAGTAGAAAAAAATTGGGAAGGATTTTCTGTAGGAAAGAAACTCGAAAAATTGGGTTGGCACGGATCTGATACGGGTGAATTGTTTTTTGAAAATGTAAAAGTACCTAAAGAGAATTTGATCGGTACCGTGAATGAAGGGTTTAAATATGTGATGGTGAATTTCCAATGGGAAAGATTAATAATGGCTCTTACTAGTATCACGCTAGCCGAAAAAGCACTGGAAGAGACTATTCGATATAGTAAAGAACGATTGCAATTCGGCGGACCACTAACCCAGTTCCAAGTACTTCGACATAAGATGGTAGATATGGCCGTTGAAATTGAAAAAGCAAGACATATTACGTATCGAGCGATTTATCAATATGATAAAGGCCACGATGTAACAACAGAAGCAACAATGGCAAAAGCATATTCGGCAGAAATGGTAAGTAGAGTATGTGACCAAGCCCTCCAAATTCATGGCGGAAATGGTTATATGATGGATTATCCTATTCAACGCTATTGGCGTGATGCACGCATTCAATCTATTGGCGGAGGAACAACACAAATCATGAATGAAATATTAACAAAAAAACTTCATATTACTTCGAATTAAAAAAGTATAGGGAATGAACATGCTGGAAGAGGTTTTAGTTGTGTAGAGGAAAGTTGAAAGCAAAAACTACGTAAACAATTTGAAGCATTATTTATAGGGGTAAATCTGATGTAATAAATAGAAAGGGGAAGTATATATTTTATGATAAATGGCATCGGTTCTTGGCTAGTTAAGCATAGTGAGTGCAAAGCAGAGAAAACTGCAATTATCTATAATGACAAACGATTTACTTATCGAGAATTGAATGACAGAGTGAATCGATTGGCAAATTCCCTGGTGAATCTCGGCATAAGAAAGGGTGATCGGGTTAATGCATTGCTCTTTAACAGAAATGAATTAATGGAAGCGATGTTTGCTTGTGCAAAAATAGGTGCGATTTTTGTACCGATTAATTACCGATTAAGTGTCGATGAAGTCGAATATGTTGTTCATGATTCAGGTGGGATTATTTTCATTTATGATGATCAACTTGAAACTATAGTGGATGGGCTGAAATCAAGGACATCGCAAATACATTATTTTATTCGCGTTGGAGAAAATCAAACTGAAAAGGACTTAGATTACGAAAAACTTCTCATTCAAGCAAATAACGATGAGACAGAGTATGTAATAGGTCTAAAAGATGCACACATGATGATGTATACATCAGGAACGACTGGAAGACCAAAAGGAGCAGTTTTAACACATGGTAATACACAATGGAATGCAATAAATTGCCTTGATAGCTTACCGATTGACGAAGATATGATTACTTTAGGAGTAGCACCATTGTTTCACATCGGCGGGATGAATATATTTACTACACCTACATTGTATAAAGGTGGGACGGTAGTGTTGCAGGACAAATTTGATCCGCAATCTACGTTAGAGATCATTGAACAAGAAAAAATAACATCCTTGTTTCTAGTCCCTGCAATGTGGCTTGCCATTACACAATATCCGAATTTAGATCAATATAATTTAAGCTCTTTAAAATTTAATATATCGGGTGGGGCTCCTTGTCCACTCACAATTATAGAATTTTTCCAGAAGCGAGGCATCCCATTCTTTGAAGGATTCGGGTTAACAGAAACGGCCCCTATAGTCTGCGTACTTGATAGTGATAATAGTATGAGGAAAAATGGTTCAGTAGGAAAAACTCCGATGCATACGGATATTAAAATTGTAGATTTATTTGATAAAGAAGTACCGGTTGGGCAAGTCGGAGAGTTAATTGTGAAGGGACCTAATATCTTTATCGAATATTGGAATAAGCCGAAAGCAACAAAAGATGCAATTAGAAATGGCTGGTTTTACACTGGGGATCTTGCTAAACAGGATGAAGAGGGCTTTCTCTATATCGTAGATCGTATGAAAGATATGATAATTACTGGAGGAGAAAACGTCTACCCTATTGAGGTAGAGCAAGTATTATTCCGTCATCCAAATATAAAAGAGGTAGCCATTGTAGGTTATCCAGATGAAAAATGGGGAGAGTCTGTGAAAGCGGTTATTGCTTTGAAGAACAAGGATGAACATATAAGTCTTCTAGAAGTACGAGGATTTTGCGAAGGAAAGCTGGCCCCATTTAAAATTCCAAAGCAAATCGAATTGGTTGCGGAACTACCTAGAAATGCAACAGGAAAAGTATTGAAAACATCTTTACGAGAACTAATAACTGAAAATTCGAAAATTTGAGGAGTTGATGAAATGTTTAATAAAAAATTTGAACACTTTGAAGTAAATGAGAAATGGAGTTCCAGAGGTCGTACGATTACGGAATCGGATATCGTAATGTTTTCTGCATTTAGCGGAGATTGGTACCCACTTCATACTGATAAGGAATATGCGGAAAAGAACACTCCTTTTAAACAAAGGATTGCGCATGGAATGCTTGTTTTATCAGTTGCAACTGGGCTTCAAGTAATGGATCCAGATATTATAGTCGCTTTTTATGGGATAGAAAAACTTCGTTTTATTCATCCAACATTTATAGATGATACGATTCATGTAGAACTAGAAGTAACTGATTTACTAGACAAAGAAAATGGTACAGGTGTTGTAACATGTAAACAAAAAATTGTTAAACAAACTGGTGAGCCTGTAACGACTGGGATAATAAAGGTGTTGGTAAATAAAGAGAAGTAGATAGATTGTTAGTTGGCTCATCACTAAAAGTTGGTGATGAGCCTGAATCCTGACTAATATGGATTTTAATATAAATGATGAAGTATGGAATATATGGGCTGGTAAGAGTGTGATAAAACATGAAGCATTTTTGAATGGTGAGACAACGATAAATTCTGTTGAAAAACACTTATGATGGACAATTTTTGATTTATAAAAATACGAGGAGGGTTCGGAATATGTCTTTTATCGATAAGCTCATCTACACACTTCTAAGTCTTGTAATTATAACTTTTATTGGGACGATAACTGGTTCATGGCGATTCATTCTTTACCCCTACTTAATCGTAATTGGCATTGCTATTTTATTTGGAATTTTGAAAAATGTAAAACAAAATCCTTGGAAAATTTGGATTCCAGCGTCAGTTGTAATTGCATATAGCATCTTATATGTATGGTTGGATATTATGACAATCGACACACCTACAGGAGGAAGTAAATATATATTTGGACTAACTCCAAGCATGGCTTTATATATACTTGGTATTTGGCCGTTAGCAAATATAATTTGTTTATTATATGCATGGACCTTCTCAAAAGAGGAAACGTTAAACAATTAAAATTACATGTGGGTTGGCGAATCTGACAATAAGGGGTGGGATAAGTGAACAACACAATTATTATTATTGCAGTTATATATTTAGTAATTTGTATTTTGATTGGGGTTTGGGCTACTGGAAAGACCAAAACAACTAGTGATTTTTTAATTGCTGGTAAAAACCTTGGAATGTTCGTCATGGCTATTGCTGCATTTTCTTCTATTCAGAGTGGTTTTGGAATGTTAGGTGGGACAGGGTTAACATTCTCTGGAGGAATGGGATTTCTGGCGGGAGTCGGAATTGCTGCTCCTTTAGGCTTTGCATTAACTTGGTTCTTAGTTGGAAAAAGAATGTGGAAAATAGGAGAGCTAGGAGAAATATATACGCTTGGTGATGTAGTGGAAAGAAGGTATAACAGTAAAGCTGTAAGAGGATGGATTGGATTAGCAGTTACCCTTGGTGTAATTGGCTATCTTGGAACACAAGTTCAGGCGATGGGCATTATTATGCATACGATATTTGGTGTCACTCCAATGGTTGGAGCTTTGATTGGACTTGCCATTCTAGGATTCTACTGTGTAGGTGGAGGCATTCTAGCTGGTGTATATACGGATCTATTTCAAGGGGTCATTATGGTTGTTGTTTCCGTCTTGGTTTTCTTCATAGCACTAAATGTAGGTGGCGGTGTTCAGAGTATTACTGAGAATCTACAAAACTTTGATCCATTATTGGCTTCTCCATTTGGAACGTTTTCAATGGTTTCTATTGCTTGCTGGATCTTTTTATTTAGTTTAGGGGCCGCTGGTCAACCCCATTTTATAACAAAATTTTTAATGGTAAGAGATCAGAAGCAATTAAAATGGGGAGCATTCACAGCGGGGTTTGCCTATACACTTAGTACTCTATTAGTTATAGGTATTGGGCTATCTGCTCGATCTCTTTATATTAAAGGGGATTTCCCAGAATTATCTTCACCAGATGAGGCATTAACAGTATTTATTACGCATTTTACTTCTCCAGTTGTAGGTGGTTTAGTGATTGCAGGATTACTTGCAGCTATTATGTCTACCGGTTCAAGTTTTGTAACTTTAGGTGCTTCGGGTTTAACAAGAGATATACCAAAAGCATTTAATATTAAAGTGAAAAATGAATTGCTATGGAATAGAATAGCGGTGGTTGGTTTACTAGTAATTTCAACTCTATTCTCTTTTTATATGGATACATTGGTAGCGTTATTAGGGGTATTTGGCTGGGGAACTTTCGCATCTGCCATTTTCCCAACTGTAGTATTGGGACTAATTTGGAAAAGGGCAACAAAATATGGAGCTGTCTCAAGTATAATCATTGGATTGGTATTAAATTTTGCACTAGAGATTTGCGCGAAATATGGGTTTATCTTACTCCCACCTGGTGTAATCATTGGTGCAGTTGCATTCGCCGTTTCAATTATTGTATTTATCACCGTTTCTCTCATGACTCAAAAGTCAAATGAGGAGTTAGATAAAGAATTGCTCGATGCTATGGAAGGCTAATTGAATAGGAGGGATTTCAAAATGAACGTTGGCTATTTAGTTAACAGAGTTGAAAGCAGGATTCGAACAATATCTCCTGAAAAAATCGCATTAAAATTAGAGTCCAATGAAACTTGGACATATGGTGATTTAAATAGAATTTCGAATCAATATGCTCATTCACTACAACGAATGGGCATTGTAAAAGGTGATAGAGTAGGGATCCTTTTATATAACTGCCTCGAGTATTTTGCTCTTTATTTTGCAATCGCAAAGCTAGGTGCAATCGCAGTTAGAATAAATTTTAGATTATCTAGTGAAGAATTTGAATATATTTTGAATGATTCTGGAACTAAAATCCTTTGTTTGCATTCAAGTATTCAAGGCAAAATAGAACCTATTAAAAGTTCAATTAAAGTAAGAGAGTATGTATGCCTTGAAAATGAGAATATTACTTCCGCAAATTGGACAAATAGTTGGGATGTATTAGAAAAAGGTAGTCCATCAGAAGTTCTAGGAATAGACATTGATAAATCTGATCCGGTCATGTTGATGTATACATCTGGTACTACGGGTCGACCTAAAGGTGCTCTTTGGTCGCATGAAAATACGTTATGGTTTGCAAATATGCAAATACTCAAATGGGGAATTAATGAACAATCTATCACAATGTCAACGGGACCTCTTTATCATGTTGGTGCGATGGAAGATATTTCGTTATCCGTTTTAGTGATGGGCGGAACAGTGATACTAACAAGTAGTGGGGGATTTGATATTGAGAGAGTATTGTCTACTGCCGAACAAGAAAAAGTGACAGATATTTTACTTTTTCCCTTTATGGTATATGACATGCTAAATGTAAATGGTTTTTCCACATATGATTTTACAAGCTTGAAGCGGATTTTTTCAGGGGGAGACCCTGTTGTACCTTGGGCAATTGAACAATTACATGACTTATTTCCACATATTGATTTTGTGCAAATTTATGGGCTTACAGAGGGGACCCCTATAGCAGCATCGTTAGATCCACAAGATGTGAAATTGAAAGGACATTCAGTAGGGAAGCCAATGCCGTTTACAGAAATTAAAATTGTAGATGACCAAGGAAATGTTTTAAGTCATGGAAATGTAGGAGAAGTTTGCATTAAGAGTCCATCAGTATCAATGGGATACTGGAGGAAACCGGAAGAGACAGCGAGTACATTTGTAAATGGGTGGTGTCATACTGGAGACTTAGGATATTTGGATAAGGATGGATACTTAACGATATCTGGCCGAAAAAAAGATATGATTCGCAGCGGTGGTGAAAATATTTATGCGGTAGAGGTTGAAGACGTAATAATCCGGCATACGGCTATACATGATGTAGCTGTAATTGGTATTCCAGATCCAAAATATATCGAGGCAGTATGCGCAATAATCGTTTTACAACAAGGTGAGGTAGTAACTGAAAAAGAAATTTTAGAATTTATAGATGAAAAAATCGCAGGTTACAAAAAACCAAAGCAAATTATTATTGTAGATGAACTCCCTAGAACTCCTTCAGGGAAAATTCAAAAGTTTATATTGAGAGAACAGTTTAGTAGAATTTTTAGCATAGGGAATATTTACTTTTCGTGAGGTTGTATTTTGCATAAATATTTCATTGTTTTGTTTGTAAAGGAGAAAGAAAAAGGAGGTTAAAAAGTTGTATCAAATAAATCAATTACTAGATTATCATGCTAGTCATACACCAAATAAAGAGTATTTATTTACGAGCAGCGAGACTTTGACCTATCAAGATTTGCATGAACGTGTGAACGCTTTATCGTACTCACTTTATTCCCTAGGTATTACTAAAGGAGATAGGGTGGCTCTGTATCTTCGAAATAAACCGGAGTTTTTATATGCTTGGTTTGCCTTAAATCGAATTGGTGCAATTATGGTCCCTATCAATACTTCATTACAGAAAAAGGAAGTTTCTTTTATCCTGAATGATAGTGAAGTTGTAGGTTTAATTGGTGAGGATGATGCTATAAATGAAGTATTAAGTCCAGCGGTATTAGAATGTCAGTCGATATTATTTACTATTACTACAGGTGCATCTCAAAATGGCTGGATTTCGATGAAGAGTTTATTGGAGAAAACGGGTAATTTGGATTGTGAAATACCTGACGAAAATGAGCTGTCTTCAATTTTATATACATCAGGCACTACAGGTAATCCGAAAGGGGTTATGTGCCCACATAGATACTACTCTCATTTGGCGAAGTCCGGAGTTGAGGCAGTGAAGTTTAATGAAACAGATCGCCTGTTAACCTACTTACCTCTCTTTCACATGAATGCTCAAATACTTACTGTAACCGCGTCCCTCGTTTCAGGTTCGAGCATTGTTCTTTTAGATAAATTTCAACCGAACTTATTTTGGCAAGAGATAGCCAAATTTAAAGCAACTGTTTTCTTTTATTTAGGATCTATTTTACCACTATTATTAAAATTAACAGTCTCTGAAGAGGAAAAGCATAATACACTACGTTTGGCGGTAGGAGCACAGGCGAACCCTAAAAAGATAGAAGAATATGAAACTAGATGGAGTTTGGAAATGATTGAGTTGTTCGGCATGACAGAAGGCGCTGGAACAATTAACCGAGTTGGAAATCGCAAAATTGGATCCTGTGGAAAAACGTTTGAAAACCATAAAGTCATGATTGTGGATGAATTAGGTAATCCTCAAATGCCACTTAAGTCAGGAGAAATCATTTTCACGGGTCCATCACTGACACTCGGGTACTGGAATAATATAGAGGAAACTCAAAAGGCTTATCGAAATGGTTGGATGTATTCAGGTGATATAGGATATATGGATTCGGATGGATATTTGTATTTTCTAGACAGAAAAAAAGATATCATCCGACGTAATGGGGAAAATATATCTTCGGCTGAAATAGAACAGGTATTATTATCACATCCTGAGATTTGGGAAGTAGCTGCAATTCCTATTCCTGATGACGATCGTGGTGAAGAAATTAAAGTTTTTATCGTCACTAACCCAGGAGTACAAATAAAACCGGAAAGAATCATTCAGTGGTGTGAGTCTACGATGGCTAAATATAAAATCCCGCGGTACATCGAATTTCGAGATAGTTTACCTAAAACCGCAACACAAAAGATTCAAAAGTCGATTTTGAAAAAAGAATATAGTGACGTAAGTATAAATACGTGGGACCGACGAAAAAAATCACTGAATGAAGTGGGGGAATAGTATTGATGAAACCTGTCTTATATGAGAAAAAAGGTGTTAAAGCATATATTACGTTTAACCGACCTGAAGCGATGAATTCAATGACACCAGAGGGTTTTCAATTACTTGCAGAATACTTCAAAGAGGCTCAAGCAGACGATAATATAAGAGTCATAATTTTAACAGGTGCGGGTGACAAGGCTTTTTGCTCTGGTGCGGATTTGAAAAAGACTATTCCGCTTATATCTGATGGGCAACTCGATTTCGAGCTGTTAAACGATGCTGTTTTAAAAAACGTGCCAATCTGGAAACCAATCATTGCAGCCGTAAATGGTTATTGTTTAGCTGGGGGGACTGAAATTTTACAGGCGACAGATATTCGTATTGCAAGTGAAGATGCAATATTTGGGTTACCAGAGCCAAAATGGTCGATTATGGCTGCTGCGGGCTCTCTTGTGCGCTTAGCTAGACAAATACCATATTGCCAAGCTATGGAAATATTATTGACTGGGGAACAACTTACAGCAGAGAAAGCTGAAAAAATTGGTCTCATCAACAAAGTAGTCCCAAAAGAAGAGTTAATGAAAGAAGTAGAAAGATATGCTGACATTATTTGTCAGAATGGCCCACTAGCAATTCAAAACACAAAAAAAGCAGTAATTGAGCTACTAAATTTCCCCATAGAAGAAGCCTTTCATAAAGAAATTTCGTATGCTAAAGCGGTTTTTGAAAGTTCGGATGCAAAAGAAGGTGTTGCGGCATTTGCAGAAAAAAGGGAGCCACAATTTAGAGGATCATAAGCTAAAAATCTATTTAGTATAAGACGGTGTATATAACTATATGGCGTGATAGTGAAATGTATTGCACGATGGAAACAGATTGTTCAGATGATTTTTACGTAATTGGGAAGCAGCTTATCGTAAAAAACAAGGAGGCGATCGGATGAAAGAACAAATTTCGATTATCAATCGAGTAGCAATTGGTGATGTAATACGACGAACAGCGAGTAAGTTTGGAAACAAAGAGGCAGTTGTTGACGGTGACAAACGCTATACTTATAGAGATGTGTATACACACACAAATCAAGTCGCAAATTATTTGTCAGTAAATCTCGGTTTTGAAAAAGGAGATAAAGTTGCAACGCTTTGCTTAAATTCATATGAGTATATAATTGCGATGTATGGCATTCAAAAAGCCGGCTTGGTATGGGTTCCCATAAACCCAGGCTTAACAACCTCTGACATTGATTATATTTTAAAAGAGGCCAATGTACGTCTTGTAATTGGTGATGCTATGTTACTAAAGAAGCATGCATCCATTATGAGCCCCTATGCACAACTTGTGACACCACGCTCAGATGAAGCAAATTGTTTTACAAAGGCCTATAGCTCAGCCTCTTCGGACGAGCCTAATGTTCATATTGAAGACCGTGACATTGCTCAAATTATGTTTACAAGTGGTACAACAGGTAATCCCAAAGGTGTTTGTATTTCACACATAGCTGTGCATATGGCTAGTATGGCGAATGCAATAGAAATGAAGGTAGAAGCGGATGATGCGTTAATAGCGGTTATGCCTTATTTTCACTGTGCACAACATGTATTTTTACAAACGTTTTTCCTAGTAGGTGGAAAAATAATCGTATCGCAAAAGTTCGACCCAATCGTCTTTTTTGAAACGATTCAATCTGAGAAGATTACGTTTATTTTTGCATTACCAATTATGTATCGTGCGCTTATTTTCCATCCAAATCGTTCGAAATATGATTTATCTTCCTTAAATAAATGCTTATATGCGATGGCGCCGATGGATCAAACGACGTTACGTACGGGAATTGAGCAATTGAATGCTGATTTCTACCTAGCTACTGGACAAACAGAAATGTACCCCGCAACAGTTGTTTTTAAGCCACAATATCAGCTCACAAAGGTAGGGAGTTATTGGGGTGAGCCGAGTGTAATTAATGATGCTGTGATTATGGATGAAGAGGGACGTATACTAGGAAAGCATGTTGTAGGTGAAATTGTTCATCGTGGTCCAAATGTCATGAGCAGCTATTTGAATAATCCTCAGGCTACAGCAGAGGTGCAAAAATTTGGCTGGCATCATACAGGAGATTTAGGTTATATGGATGATGATGGACTTATCGTTTTCGTTGATCGTAAGAAGGATATGATTAAAACAGGCGGTGAAAATGTAGCTTCTATTCAAATCGAGCAAGTACTGTTGAATTGTGAGCACGTGGAAAATGCAGTTGTTGTTGGTCTCCCGCATCCTGTATGGATTGAAGCAGTCACATCCTTTGTAAAGGTGAAAGACGGCGTAACGAAGGAAATGATTCATGCATACTGTAAAGCGAATTTAGCTGGTTTCCAAGTTCCTAAGGAAATTATTTTAGTGGAAGAGTTCCCCATGACTTCTACAGGGAAAATTCAAAAGCAAAAGTTACGTGCAACGTATGACACAATTTATTCGACAGTGAAATAATATGAAGGCTTAGTAGGAGCAATAAAAACACCTTTTCTCCATCTGTTGGACTAACCTAATTTAATAGGGCAGCATAAAACACCTTTCGCATAGGTCTATGATGTAACCTTGAATGAGGGACTGACAACATATAAACCAAAATATTCAACTGCACCACTTCCGAAACGAGTAGAGATAGCAAAGTTTGATGAGCGTAAGAAGGTGGGGGCTGTCTTTGTAGTACCTACAAATCTATTAGCAGCCATCTATGATGGATCTAGAGTGATATAATCCCCTTCGTGACATCAACTTGGAATATCTAGTTTATCAAGAAAAACTAAGTTCCTTCAATTCTTTTTAAACCTTCGCTAGAGTGCGGAGGTTTTTTTCGGTTAAAAAAATTAATAAAAGGAAAGAAGCCACTCAAATGAGTGACTTTTTCCAATCATTAGAAATATTATTTAGATTCGATATATACATCTTGTAATGTTAGATATTGACCATTACTAACTGTAATATAACCATCTGATCGCGGAGTATTATTTGATACAATCGTAGTTAAATCGTGACGACTATTAGATGAAACTTCTAGATATCCTATTCCTGCTGTACTTTCTAATACATACTTGTATTCACCTGCTGGAATATCTGTACCTACTTTATATTGTCCGTTTTTATATACACCATCATTAGGAATTAACGAGGGAGCATCTGCTATGAGGTAAATTTTTCCGCCATCAACCTTAAAGAGCTCACCATCCTGTACTGTCACATATATGTGAGCACGGGGTGATAGTGTTGCTTTAAATAAGATACTATCAAGAGTTCCTGAGCTATCTTTAGATACGTCAACATTAACCATAAAAGCATCTGCTACAACTAAATATTCTCCAGCATCTAAATCAGTGCCGACTTTATATGTCCCACTTTTAATAGCAATACTTTTTCCTTGATTCGCTACTTCTTTTTCATTATCGCTAGTTGTTGCAGAAGCTGGTGTTTGAGTTCTTAATTTTGATACTAGATTGGTTGTATCATTGCCACATCCAGCTAATCCTAAGCTTAATATTAATGCAACACTAAAAATTAATTTCTTCAAGTCTATTCCCTACCCCCTCTATTTCCGCATATTACCAATATATCAAATATACCCGTCCTTGTCAGTTTGTATGTTAAATTACGTTTTACGAAACATAATTAGCAACCAAAGCAACATAAAAGCAACCAAAAATCTGAATACATTTGAATAATGGTGAAATCCAAATATTATACTAATGCAAAAAACCTTGCTATAATGGGCTTTGTGAATACATATGAAAAGGGGTAAATATATGAACGCTTACGATGAATATATGAGACAGGTAGTTAAACCGATGCGTGAAGAGTTAGTGGAGGCTGGATTTAGCGAGCTAACAACTGTGGATGCAGTAAATGAATTTATGGCGGAGGCAAAGGGTACATCACTAGTTGTCATCAACTCAGTATGTGGCTGTGCGGCAGGTCTAGCACGTCCAGCAGCGCGTGAAGCGGTAGCGACTGTGAAACCAGATCATCTTGTAACGGTATTTGCAGGACAAGATCCGGAAGTAACTGCAGCAATGCGAGGTTTCTTTAGCGAGGTTCCACCAAGCTCTCCATCAATGGCAATTTTAAAAGACGGTGAGTTAGCGTATTTCATTCCTCGTGAGCAAATTGAAGGATTCCCAGTGGAACAAATTACTGCGCATTTAACAGGCGTTTTAGAGCAAACATGCGAGAAATAACAACTATTATCACTACAGCGGGCAGACCAGACGACTTGTCGATGGCGCTCGCTGATTTTGCGTGTAAGCAATTAAATGCGCCATTTGAGCCTAGAAAAAAGCGTTCGGTACGAAAAATTTCGGAGAGCTTGCATGCAAATGTTATTGTTGCAGGGAAAAATCGCTTTGAATATTATGCATTTGGAGCGAGTGAGCCATTTTTCTTTCATCCAAATTCGGCAGCATTTCGATTAAAGCGCGTAGCAAGAGGGGAAGCGGAGCCGTTTTTAGAGGCAACGCAACTTCAAAAGGGTGACTCCATATTAGATTGTACACTTGGGCTCGCGGCGGATGCGATGCTCGCGGCGTTTACAGTTGGTGAGCAGGGGAAAGTCGTTGGGCTTGAAGCGAATCCAAATGTGGCGTTTATTGTGGCGCAGGGTATGCAAACTTATGATACGACGGAGCTACCATTAACAGCTTGTATGCGACAAATTGAGGTCGTACAGGCAGAAGCGATTGCGTATTTAAAATCGATACCAGATAATGCATTTGATGTTGTGTATATGGACCCGATGTTCGAGGAAGTCATTGAAGAGGCGACTAATTTTGAGGCGTTACGATCAGCCGGTGCTCATGTGGCGTTAACCGATGAGTGGGTGCAAGAAGCAAAACGTGTGGCGAAAAAGCGTGTTGTGTTGAAGGCACATTTCCGTTCTGAATGGTTTGAAATGTACGGCTTTACACGGCTGACACGCGTAACATCGAAGTTCCATTATGGCGTCTATGAAAAAATATAAACGTTTTGAAATAAAGAAGCTGTCCGACAAGGGATTTTTACTCCTTGGACAGCTTTTCTTTATGTAACCGCTTTTCATATATAGATAGAGTTGAGGTAATTTAATGTGATGCAATTCGACAACATTATATCGAAATAAATGGAAATTATGAAAAACTATTGTTTTTAAAGGCTATGCTTGATACTATATATTGCATTACAATAAAAATATTATTATATTCAAACTATTTGCTATAGTCTAAACATCATGAAGGAGCATCAATTATGCAAAATAAAATACCTTTTTCTACTTATGCAGTCATTGGCACGATGCTATTTGGTCTGTTTTTTGGCGCTGGGAATTTAATCTTCCCAATTCAACTTGGACAATTGGCAGGGACAAACTTTTGGTTTGCGTTGCTTGGCTTTTTAATAACAGCTATCGGTTTGCCATTTCTTGGAATTTTAGCAATTGGCCTATCTGGTAGTAATGGTCTGCGCGATTTAGCGAGCCGCGTTCACCCAGTATATGGCGTTGTCTTCTCGTTAGCACTTTATTTAACAATTGGTCCGTTTTTTGCGATTCCGCGTACGGCTACAGTGCCTTTTACTGTAGGCTTTGAACCATATATTCAACAAGAAAATCTAACGATGTTTCTAGCACTATTTAGCTTTGTTTTCTTCGCAATCGTTTATTATTTCTCATTAAACCCAGCGAAAATTATGGATTATATCGGTAAATATTTAACACCAGCATTTTTAATATTTTTATTTGTTTTAATTATCATTAGTATTTTTTCTCCTATGGGAGATTTCCAAAAACCTATGGGCGCATATGTGGATACTTCGTTCATGACCGGATTTAAAGAGGGGTACAACACGATGGATGCCCTGGCCTCATTAGCATTTGGGATAGTTGTTATTAATGCAATTAAGAGGTCTGGCATAACAGACCGCAAGGAAATTGCAAAAGCTACTTGGAAATCGGGTATTTTTGCAATGGCGTTAATGATGCTTATTTACGGGTTAATTACGTATATGGGTGCATCAAGTATTGAAGCAATTGGCACGTATGATAATGGCGGATTAATTTTTGCGGCGGTTGCCAAACATTACTTCGGGTCATTCGGTGGAATTCTACTAGCTATTATTATTGTACTTGCTTGTTTAAAAACGAGTATTGGTTTAATCACATCTTGTAGTGAGTTTTTCCATGAAGTTTTCCCGAAAGTAAGTTATAAACGGTTTGTCTTTATTCTTTGTCTTGTTTCTTTTACAATCGCAAACTTTGGATTAACTAATATTATTAAATTTGCGATTCCAGTATTAATGTTCCTTTATCCACTTGCGATTGTCTTAATTTTACTAGCGTTAAGCTCATCATTGTTTAAAAATAAGCAAAGTGTGTATGCGACAGCGATGTTCTTTACGTTCTTCATTAGTATTATCGATGGTTACAAAGCGCTAGTGGATAGTGTGCCAGCAGCAGAGTTCGGTCTGTTTGAGGCAGTTGAGAAGTTTTACTCGAATATACTACCTTTGTATGACATTGGTTTAGGTTGGGTACTACCAGCAATCATTGGTACATTAATCGGCTACGCAATACCTACAAGAAAAACAATAAAGTAATCTTTGAAGGTTCATCACCCAAAAGTGGGGATGAAATTTGGTAAAAGTGCATAACAATAAAAGAATGCTAGTTGATTGAAGCGGAGGGTGATCGACTCCTGCGGGAAATACAAGCTTACCGAGACCCTGGACGGAGCGTAGCGGAGGAAGCGGCTCGGTGCTTGCCCGCGGAAAGCGAGCATCCCGTAGCGGAAATCAACTTCTCGCTTTTATAGTAAAGGTGAAAAATGATTAATCAACATGCCTATAAATCAATTATTTTACTTTTAACCAGAACTATGGTATATTTTTTAGGTGCTATTTTAGGTAGCTGATTTCTGTAATCTGGCATTCTGCTTTTTGTTTTTTAGGATACTTATTCACACTGGCGCATGCTTTGGGGCTGCAAGGACGCAAAAGAAGGTTGGGTTTGCGTTGCTTAAGTTAGAAGGCACACAGTGGAATTTTACCGCGGTGATGAAACAATAGTGTTTCAAGATTTTATTCCCCAGATGATTGGGTTGAGACTTTATAAATTACAAAAATGTTACCTATTAAATACTAAAGGGGTGGCTTCGCTAAAGCGAGGTCACCCCTTGTCTAATTTTATAGCAAAAATCTCACATTTACTATTTCAATATAATTGGATAGAATTACCGTTTACACCATGAGTAAATTAAGTAATAATGGGTGAAGTAAGTTAATAACCCAATAAATTCAATTTAATTAAGGAATTGTTTTTTTATGCAATGCTTTGCTTAGAGTTTGGGTTTTCAAACTTAATGACATGCTAGGCTTTCCATTCATAAAAGATATGGAATCGTGCTAGACAGAGCCTGAATTTTGTATATAGGAGTGTGGGAATTACGATGAAAAACGTAAATGCTATTCCAATTAGTGTATCGGAGCAACTTAAGAATGTAGCAACAAAAAATGGTGAAGGTTTAGATGTGCTCGCACAGTATTATTTTCAAGAAAGATGGCTTTACCGATTATCTATCTCATCTTATCAAGAAAGATTTTTACTAAAAGGAGACCATTTATTATCCTCATTGACAAATGGATTAGTAAAACCGTCTACAGTTATTACTTTATCAGCAAAGCAAATCACAAGTGACATCAATAAGTTACAACATGTTTTTGAAGAAATTTGTGCTATAGAAGTACCAGAAGATGGCGTTAACTTTAAAGTTGATGAATTAAAGATTTCTGCTGAACAAGAACAGGTTAGTATAGTTGTTCCCGTCATATTAGATCAAATAAAAAAATACATAGAAATTATAGTTAGCTATAGAGATAATCATATCTTAGCACCTAAAACAGTAATAGTGCCAAATCTACTTGAAATGGAAACACCAAAGGTATTAGCGAGCTCGGTAGAGGCTATTATTGCAGAAAAGTTCGAAGAGATTATTAGTCTAGAAGACATAGAAAATAGAATTAAAGATTTTCACGAAATATATTTGCTATTAGAGACTCGAAATATTGAAGGAAGAGTATTACAGGAAGCCGTGTTGGAAGTTTTTGATCTACGTAGAACACGTATAGAAAAGGATCAACCAGTACTTTCGAAACAATTCTATTTAGATCCGCAAAGAAATAAACAATGGAATACTTTTATAGGCGATAAGTCAGTAACTTTTGAAGAAGTTATTAAGCGCTTACAGAAAGCATTGCTACCAATTTACCAAGTGATTTTGACAGAGGATGAATTCTTTGGAAATTGGGATTACCAACTTAGAGATTGGAAATAATAGAAAAGTAAAAGCCCGCGATTCATTGTGAAATCGCGGGTCTTTTGAATAATAGAATTAGTCCGTGAAACATAAAGATGATAAATAACCTAACATTAATAAAAAACCAATACCAAATGCTGTTGACATGCCTTGTTCCTCCTTTTAAAAAAAACACCACATTTATACATAAATATTGTACAATGAATTATAGAAATTTGAAACCTTTTAATTGGTTTGCACGTATATATTAATAGAAGTATTACTAATTTGTACATAAAAGAGAAGGTGATCATTCATGAAAAAATGGATTCAAAAAAGTATAGTCATTACGGTTGCGTTTTTAACATTTGGATTAATAACCCCAACACATGAAATATGGGACGCATTCGACCAAAATCAATCGAATCGTTCTAGCATTGGTCCTTTTAGTGCAAACACAGCAAGTGCTGCAGAACCAGAGGTAATTGAAGAAACCGAAATACAGCAAGAAGTAATTGACTATAGTTCCTTACTTGTTGATGCAGCCAAAGAGCAATCCTACATAAAGTTCGGTACGAAAATAGGTCCAAAAATTAGCAATGAGTTTGACACAATCATCTTTCCGAAAATGGAAGAGGCTATTGCTATGACAGTAGCTGGATTAGACAACGACTCACTTGCATCATTAACAATCACAGAAAAGCCAAGTGGTAACTACGGTGAAAAAATCTTTAACATTACTAACAGCGAAACTGGTGATGATCTAATTCGCTTCCATGTGCGCACAGAAAAACGCCCGCAGGAAGGCTATTATTACAATTTCCACTACCACAGCGCTGAAGACAACTTCATGACGCACTACAACCTTGGCGATATTTATTGGGAGAAAAACACTCCGCCAAAATGGTTGTCATAATCATAAAATCCATTCACTAGACACGGTGAATGGATTTTTTTGTGGCGTAGGAAAGGGGTAGACGGATAGAAATGGGAAAGTGACGGATAGAACTTCGAAAGTGACCGATAGAAGAAGTTACGATAACAAACATCAAGCTACTCCTTTGAAAATGAATGTTCCGAAACTTTAAACTTATTCAAAGGTATAATATTGTAAGAAGGGAGGGGGTAACAATATGTCAAAAGTAAAATCGTATTGGCCAGTGTGTTTGGTTATCTTTAGTTACATCTTACTTCTTATATGCTATCTGCAAGATATAATCAGCGGACATCTTTTTATTGGCACATTATTTTTAGAGCTCATAGCCGTTTCCATTTGGTTGTCAGTACAGGGTTATCGAAAACGAGTGTCGCGTAAAAGCTTACTTGCCGTGGGCGTACTTTGGTTTATTATAGGGTATGAACAACCAGTAGTAAATTTTAGTACTCATACATTTAACGTGAAAACTTATAATAAGCCAAAAGAAATTGTTGAAGGCTCTAATTTGTATATGATGATTGAGAATACGGTGGGTGTCCCACTTTTAGAGAATGAAGGTCATGTGAGAAACATTTTTGTACAAGAAAGTAACTCTGTGGTAAATATTTATCCTATAGACAATAAAGATCGCTATCGCAGCAAAAACATTGCACTCCAAGATGCATTTGGCTTGCATGAAACTGCATTTGAAACTATGTATCGTAAAGCGAAAGAATATTTTGGGGAAGAGGAGCTGCATGTGCAATCCTTTTTTGAACGGGATGATATTGACGGTGATAGTGTGGGCCTTGTTCTTGGGCTAAGTGAACTGTTTGCTAGAAACGAAATGCAAAATACGATATCAATCGGTGTGACAGGTACACTAGAAGGAAATGGTGATGTACGTGGAATTGAGGGAGTAAAGGAGAAAGTGCAAATTGCAACACAAAGCAGTTTACATTATTTAATTGTGCCACGGGAAAATTTCGAAGAAGCAGAGGCTGAAAATCAATCATTGCAATTGAAACTACAGATTTTCGCTGTAGGTACGATTGATGAGGCGAAACAAGTTATTCAAGAGTTGAATCAACCTTAATGGGGTTTATTTATCTGATTAAAATCTATTAAAATAATTGTTAAACATATACATAGAATTGGCGAAACTTTTTTCTCCTTTGAATTATTGTTGAGTATAGAACTGTTTTCATCTGCGTTGATATGCATATCTGAAAACCGCAACTAATACGTTTTAATGAGTACCGTTAAGCGCACTGTGATCATAAATGTGAAAAACGAGGAGCTATGACGAATGATTAAAAATTGGTATTGTTTTGGTGTTGCCATTGTTCTTTGGCTAATTTGTATGTGGCTAACAATGCCCTTTCCTGACGCTTTAAACATTGAACGAGGTGTATCAGTACTAAATGTTTTAATCAAAACAAAAGATGGCTATCAAATTGAAGGTTTACTAACGATTTTACTTTTAAGCATATGCCTATATTTTTTAATATATGGAGTCAAAAAGCATCAGATATTTTGGAGTTTAGCTTTAATTGTCAGCTTTGTCTTTGTACCATCTCTTATCGTGAATGCCTATCAAAATACATTAGCAACTGGTATTAATGCAGTTTCTTATGATATAGATAAAAGTGATTGTAGGTTTAAGCTGGAGGATGATTACACACTTAAAGGAACATGCCGTTTACCACTTCAAAATTTGAGCACAGAAGAAGTAACACTCAACCTAGAATTCTATGAAACATACTGGTATGAGGATGATGTACGGAGTGTATCATTAATGAATGCCGGCTTGCCCTACGAAGTTAAGTTAAAGGGCAAACAGAAAAAGTGGGTGAGAGTTGAGACACTAATTGATGTGTCACAACTTGAAAATCACATTGAGAAAGGTACAGTATCTGGCGTCCATATAATTATTAATGGAGGAGGTAAAATAAGAAGATTTTAGTGATTTGTAAAGGAGAAAAACGAGATTTTATATTCGATTGGAGAGACATTAGATTACATTTAGAAAGGGAGTAATGATTTGTCGGCTAATAAAAAAGTGACGACACCAATCATTATGACAACTACTTTGGTGATCCTAACGATATTGTTATTTTCCGTGAGAGGAATTTTTAATAATGTTGGTTTATGGATGCATATCATACTGCTCGTATTAATTGATATTGGATTTATAGTATCAATGATTTTGGGGATTAGGACTAAAAGAGGAAGTATAGTGCTGTTTAGTGTTCTATCAAATGGGTTATTTGTTATTCTCCTTACAATTATTATTTATCTCTTAGCATTAGCCAATGGAATTTCGGAACCATAACGGGGGAGATAGCTGCTGTGAAAAATATGATGTTAAATAGAATAAATATCGTTTTTTAACTGGTATAGGGTTGCTTTGGGCCTGATTAGTTATCCCTTTTGACATACAACATGAAAAATTAGTGGTGTTACTTGGCTAGGTATGGCAGCAATGTTTTTAATGATATATTTTAAGTTGAAATCTATGACGGGAAAATAACTACATAAAAGCCTTCTCTGCAAAAGATGAGAGAAGACTTCAGACTGTAGACAAACACTATGTTGTTTGCATAACACTGAATTATTGTAAACCGGCAAGCCCCGCCACTTCGCTTTTCGTGGGCGAGCGCCGAGCCTTCTCTCAAAAAGATGAGAGAAGGCTTTCCGTTTATTTTTGTGTAATACGGTCAAAAAACTCTATTGTCTTGTGTATATCAGTTACATGCTGATTACATTGCTGACTATCCGCGCAAATATAATTACTATGGCTGGTGAATGTACCAACGATTTTGCCTTTTACAGATGTTGTAAATAGGGCAACATCAGCATGGCGATTACAAATTGCACAAATACCCTTAACCGTGCCGTTATTAATAGTGCCTTTAATGCCTTTAAGCTTGTCGTCCTGTTCAATGATCACATATTTGCGGTGTGTCCCTAAATCATCCCAAGCCAAAAAACAAATATGCTGGAAATCTAATTCTTCAAGAGCAGGTAGCTTAAATTTCTTTTCTTTTTTGAACAGACTTTTGATGTTACTCGCTGTGACCGTTTTGAACGGAATTACATATGGTTTTAGGCTTACCAAATAGGCTTCACCTTGCGCACGGTCTGTTACTGAAAAGAGCTGTTCAATAAGTTGTGTTTCATCGGTTGTCATCGTTATGTTCGCAGTAATTTCTGTATCTACTATGCCACGAACTGCCTGGATAATATTATTATCATTAGATGTAGCCAGTGCATTTAGAATTTTGTTCAGTTGCTGCTCGATTAAATGATAATTTGCGACCGTTAAAAACGGTTGAATTGTTTGTTTTTCCATGTGAATTCACTCCAATTTAATAGGCTTTTTTTATGTTTATAGCCTAAAGAGATCATCCATTTCGTTACTAGAGTTTGCTAACTTAATTGAGAGATCCCTTTGACCTTTAGAGTTAGCGTTCTAGAACAAGCATTAAAATATAATGCGCTCATTTAGATTCCTCCTTGTAAAAAAAACTAACATTATCATAGCATTACTAGGCGCTGAATTCAAAATACAATTGACAAAGGGAAAGGCTGATATGCGCATGGGAAAATCGAAAAAACGTCATTTTCTAACTACATTTATTATATTATTTTGATTGAATATTGTTACAGATTATTATCAATCTCAAAAAATCGAAGTGCTAGCTATCGCAGGTATGGCAATATGGTGTGTAGCGGTTTAAGCTTTCATTGAATGGCATGAGATAGTAAGGACTATAAAAAAGTGGACAAGAAATGACTTAATATATATAAAAACGTATCAAATTAATTTATCAAAAAAAGACCTGTTATAGAGGGATCAGTTGTTTTATATTCAATGCTTTCGTAGGCTACTTCATTTTATAGTTGATTGGAGTGGGGGGTCTCAAGTGAACATCCCGTAGTAGAAATCAACCTAACACTTTATTGGTGGGGGTTAAAATTGGTTATTTAGCCCACCTGTTGCAACAAAAAAGTAGACGATTGTGCCCGCCCAAACTCGGTACAATCGTCTACTTTTGTTTACTCATTTCATAACAACTGCTTCACCGTCAACGACAATCTCATCTAATTGATTTTTGACAATTGTGCGAAGACGAATGATTTTTTTTCGGTCTTTTTTCTCTAAGACTTCGACTTCAGCAGTTACGGTATCGCCAATTTTGACAGGCGCTTTAAAATCCACTTTTTGTGACAAATAGATCGTATCCGTTCCAGGGAGTTTCGTTCCTAACACTGCTGATATGAATCCAGCTGTTAGGATTCCATGTACAATACGTTCCTTAAAAATGGTTTGATTTGCATACTCAGAATTCACATGAACTGGGTTAAAGTCACCTGTGATTCCTGCAAATTGATAGACATCTGATTCGGAAATAGTTTTTGTAAAACTAGCCTTATCACCTATATGGATTTCTTCGTAGCTCGGCACTTTCTTAAAACCTCCAAATTCATCCTGTAGAAAGGGGTTAACTCATGGGGAGTTTAAGCCTTAGACGGATTTAAAATTCCTTTATGAGTTGCTTTCATTTGTTCAGTTAATTCTTCGATTTTTTTGAAATTTTCAGTACGTTCTTTTTGTTGACTATCCAATGCTTTTTTGATAGTCACTTCTAATTGATTTTGTGATTCGATGAATAAATCCAACATTGCATGGCTCGGATTCCATGAAAGTAATTGGACTCTTTCTGTGACATCTTGAATGTTGTTCAACCACTCGGAAACTTGCTCACCTTGGTTGATTCTACTTTGCTCCACATTACTTTGTACTTTTTCGTTCCAGTCTTTTGTAACTTTTTTCGACTCTTCTTCCATTGTGTTCAATGTCTTCACTGAAAAGTCGAGCAGTTCCTTTTGGTAAGAAAATGCTTGAAGTGCTTTTTGTTGCAGATCCTCTTGGAAATTTTGCACAGTTTTAAGGTTGTTTAACCAACCATCCCAAATCATATCCACCTGGTTTGCAAATTGTTTTTCTTGTACCTTTGTCATAAATAATTCCTCCTTTAACATCGTTCCATAAACTCATGAAATTTATAATGAATGCAATTGTTTGCATAACATCCTATCGTTTGTCATCATCATCATTCTTCGTCTGAGAAGAAGATCTATAAGGGGAGAAAAAGGGATTATACAAATTGAAAAACTGATCCAACATTTTCTGATAATGGCTCAGTGATCCTGCCCACATTTCCAAATATTGTTCACCGGCTTCTGTAATTGAGTAAATTCGCTTTGCAGGTCCGCCTGAAGTAACATCCCACTCAGAGGTTACTAATGCATCTTTTTCGAGTTGTCGTAACAGACGATAAAAATTCCCCTGATCAACCGATTCAACCCCAAACTGCATTATCTTTTCCATTAATTCATAGCCATGGCTATTCCAATCCCGTAAATGTAACAACATGATCGGAATAAGGAAATTTTTTGGTGTACCCATACTTGTTGCTTTGCTTTTTTTTGCTTCTTCTGGTTTATGCTCCATCGTTAGCCACCTACCTAATGTAAAAATACTTATACATGTAAATTACACCTATGTGCTCGATTTGTCAACTTTAGGTAATTAAGGTAAATAATTTTAAAATAATGAATTTTTTTCTTGAATATACTTTGGTATACAATTGCTATATTAAACGATTAATAAAAGAAAAATAGTAAAGTTCAAATGATTTAGACGCCCAAAGAACTGATTTTAAAGAGAGTTATCATAGTTTTATAATTACTGTCATAAGTATAGATGGAGAAACATAAACATGTACTTTGGTCTAGATGATGAATTCTAAAATGTTTCTTAATGTGATTTTATAGTTAGTACGCCAATTTATTAGAGGCATAAAGAATCAAATTTTGAATTTTTTGTAAAATATCGATGTAAATATTATACAAACAGGAAATTTATGTTACAATTTCATCGGTAGTTCGATTAAGGAGGTGATACTCATTGACTCAAAAAATACCATTTGAACCTTTTACGATGTGGAAGGATATGTATGAACATACTGAAAAGGCTTGGCACGATGTTATCCAGGATACGCTTGGAAAAGAATCTTTCTCTGAAGGGTTAGGGCAAATCCAATCTAGTTATTTGCAATATCATGAAACAATCAATAACTTAACAGAAGCTTATTTCAAACAAGCAAATATTCCAACACGAGATGAAGTCGCAAATGTTGCTTCACTTGTCATCAACCTAGAAGATAAAATCGATAATATTGATGATCAACTTTATGAAAATAGTGAAACTGTGACTAAAGAAATCAACCAATTAAAACGCACTGTTGGTAACTTGGAGAAGAAATTCGACAAGATATTAGAAGCTCTAGCAGCACTTGATAAAAAAATACCAACAGGTGAAGCCAGCGTTGCATCTAAAACAGTAACAACACAGCCTGGGGCAAAGGCTACACCACAATCAACACCAGAGGATACAAACACAAAAAAATAATACTTAATTCTCATTTCTTTTAAACATTAACGAATTAGGAGTGATTTCAATTATGGTACATTTGCAACCAAATGTTTTAGAACAAGCTGATTATGTAAAGCCTCTTGAAGGAAAAGTAGCAGTTGTCACAGGTGGATCACGTGGCATTGGTGCAGAAATTGCTAAAGTATTAGCAAGAAATGGAGCACTTGTTGCGATTAACTATCAAAGCAGTTCGGAAAAAGCGGATGAAATTGTTCACGAAATTGAACAAGAAGGTGGCACTGCATTTGCATTTAAGGCAGATGTAATGGTGGCTGATAATGTCCATAATTTTATTGAGGAAGTCATAAAGCGTTATGGCCAAATTGATATTCTCATCAATAATGCTGGAATTACAAGAGATAAAACATTCCGGAAGATGTCGATTGAAGAGTGGGAAGAAGTAATTAATGTTAATTTAAATAGTGTATTTAAGACGACATCTGAAGTAATCAATCATATGCTCGAACAGAAATATGGACGAATTATCAATATCAGTTCGATTATCGGTCAATCTGGCGGTTTCGGCCAAACAAACTATTCGGCTTCAAAGGCTGGACTACTGGGCTTTACGAAATCATTAGCGCTTGAGACTGCAAAAAACGGTATTACTGTAAATGCAATTTGTCCAGGTTTCATTGAGACAGAGATGGTTGCTGCGATGCCAGAAAATGTGAAAGAATCTATCATTGCTAAAGTACCAATGCGACGTTTAGGGCAAACTGATGAGGTTGCTGATACGGTTCTATTCCTCATAAAGTCGAGCTATATTACCGGTCAAGAGATCAATGTAAACGGCGGATTGTATATGTAACAATTGGTAAGGGCTTCCTAGAGAAGCTCTTTTTATGGATGAACGATACTGAAGGAGGGATTGCATGATGAATCTTGGTACGCAAGAACTAGAAGATTGGATCAACCAAATGCAAGGCGATTCTAAAAAAAGTTTTAATCGTTTCAGACGTTTGACAGAAGTTATTACAAGGGAACCTGAACCTCAAGTTGGCCAGACACCTAAAGAGGTAATCTGGACAAAAAACAAAACAAAATTATATCGTTATCAGCCTGCATTAAAGAAAACGAATAAAGTTCCGATTCTTATGATTTATGCTCTGATTAACAAACCATATATATTGGATCTTTATCCAGGCAACAGCTTAATCGAACATTTAACAAATCAGGGGCATGATGTCTATTTGTTGGATTGGGGCACAGCTGGCTATGAAGACCGACATATGAAACTAGACGATTATATATTGGATTATATACCGCGTGCTATAAAAAAGGTGCTTCAGACTTCTGCGGCAAAAGAGATTTCTCTTCTTGGCTATTGCATGGGTGGGACAATGACAGCTATTTTCACTGCGCTTCATCCTCACCTGCCGATTCGAAATCTCATTCTATTAACAAGCCCAATTGATTTTGAAGATGCTGGACATTATTCAAATTGGTTGGATAAACGTTACTTTAATTTAGATCAGCTAGTCGATACACTTGGCAATGTACCATTTGAAATGATCGATTATGGCAATAAACTGCTAAATCCAATTTCCAATGTTTACGGACCATACATCAGCCTTGCAGATCGAGTAGAGAATGAAGATTTCGTATTAAACTGGAAGCTAATGCAAAAATGGCTTAATGATGGAATTCCGTTCCCAGGTGAATCATACAGACAGTGGATTGGTGAATTTTATCAAGAAAATAAGTTGATTAATGATGAGCTTTATATCCGCGGTCACAAAGTTGAGCTTTCTAAAATTAAAGCTAACCTGTTAAACGTTGTCGCAACGCGTGACAATATTGTTCTACCTCAACAAATTGAGCCGCTCAATGACAAAGTTTCTAGTAAAAACAAGACACTACACCGTGTAAATACTGGTCACGTATCAGTTGTGACTGGACGAAAAGCAATTAATGAAATCCATCCGTTCATCGAAAAATGGCTGACAGAAGCTTCTGTTTAACGGTATCCGGTACTTGTGGTCAAGCATAGCGGAAAAGGACATTACTTTAATTGTGCACGAAGAACATAAACAAAGCATAGTCAGAGTGACTGAAGGTAAGCATTACCTAGTCATTTCTGGCTGTTTTTTTGTTTAAATAACCCTTACATAAGGTAACTTTGTTCGTCGCTTTAAAACACCAATGTAAAATAACGAAAGAGGTTTTATTTCTTGTACAAGAGGAATGAAAGAATTATTAAACCAAATTCTCTCTTTTAACATTCAAATTGGGTGTTTAAGAAAATACTGATTCCACTATCTAAAATTTCCGGCTATACTTGTTCAGAAGTGCGGAAAGGAGGAATTAGATGAAAAAAATACTATTTGTATTGATATTTAGTATTTTCGTTGTTGGAGCAGTTGGTATTGTGTATGTAAAAAGTAATCCACCACTCGTTATAAATGGCTATACAAGCTTGGACGAAAATGCAAATGTGAAACTTATTGAAATTGAAAATACAGGGATAAGAGAGTTGCAATTACAAAATGTAGTTGTGAATGATGGAAAACCTGAAAAAGCTGAACTGATGGTGAGCAAGGCGGAACAGCTCAAAACTGATATAGCAAATGATGCAAATATCACGTATCACGGAATTAAACAAATAAAATTGTTTCCAAGCAAGTACATAGATCGAAAAGCTGTTGGTAAACTGCCACAGCATTATGGTTTGAAAATCGAAGCTGCAGATATTCAAACGATTAAAATCCACTACAAGTACTTAAAAATTCCGTTTACATTAACTGCTGAATTAAAAACAGTAGAGTAGAATACATAAGTTGTTGAATGGACAAAAAATGAGAGAAATTTCATAGCAAGTAAAGGGTGGGGCGAAGAGCTTCCACCTTTTTTGTTCTAGAGAAAATTATTTTATAGTCCTTAGCACTAAGCCGAATGTAATATTTTTTTAAATAATAACGCGAAAAACAGTCAGAAAATTCTAAAAACATGATAAGATATTACTGATACTATTAACATTTGTTAGGGGGAAGGAAATGGACCAATTAGTAATGATAATAGCGCTTGTAATTCTTATCTTTTTTGTTCTTTTAATGGTCTTGTTCAAATCTTCGAAAAAGCAAACAGAGCTTCAAGTTCTAGCAACATACGAAGGGGTAAATGAGTTAGGACAAGTCCTTATGAAAGTACTCTTTACCTTTTCAGTAGGAAAACTAACGAATAGCAATAAGAATATGTTAGCACATATAAAGTGGTCAGAAGGTTGGAAGCCTGTCAGTTATAATATCAAAGAAAACGGCGTGTTTAGAAGTGATAGTCTGCTATCATCAGATATACAGGAGTGTTTTCTTACTTTTGCAATAGATGAAGTAAATGCAGTAGACGAACATGGTAATGGGGAGGGGTATGTTGTATTTACGTTAGATTGTCCTTCTGATGCGGCAAAATCAACAGTTGCCATGATCCTCGATATCCATACGAATAGTGTAGCCTATCAATTATCCGATTCAACCAGCTGGGATAATGAGTTTGTAGTAAGTAATTAAATAAGCAATCAGCTAGCTATTCGTATAGGAAGTGTCACGAATAGCTTTTTATTGGTGTTTTGGAAAAGAAGTGGTTCATCGCCATAACTTATAGATGATTTCCGTTCTGGCGGTCGCTTTCCATGAGGCATGCGATGAGCCGCTTCGGTGCAACAGATGTTTTATGTAGCGAAAGCGAAGCGTCAGCTACACGATGATGGTCACAAATGCGTGTGCTACTGTCGTTTCGCTTTCACGCAGATAAATTGTCACAGGACGTGACGGTTTCTCTACTAAGCTTCGCTCCATGGTCTTATTTCGGAAGCTAATCTTCCCAGCCAGAACGAAGAGAAATAGCAATCTAAAATCAATACGTACTTTAATCAAATGTTATCCTCGACTTTTGGTGATAAACCAAAGAAGTTGAAAAAAAGGATTTTAATGGGAACCTATCATCTTTTATTTCGTAAAATATAGAAAAGCGGTGATACTAAAAAACGTGTAAAACACCGAGAAGAAGGTAGAGAATTTGGATTTAATAACAGAAAAGCTACTCATGATTTCATTGTTTATTTTAATTATTCATTCTATTGAAACATTAGCTTATGCAGTACGATTATCTGGTGCCCGTGTAAAACTACTAGCTTCCGCATTGTCACTTTTTAATGTCATGGTGATGGTATCGAGATTAGCGAATATGATGCAACAGCCCTTTACGGGTAGTTTGATTGATACGCCACCTGTGGAAAATACTCTCTGGTTCGTAGAGATGCAATTTCGAATGATTATCAGTGCGGCTTCAATAGGTACACTACTGGGTATATTATTGTTACCGACTTTTGTTGCCATTTTCTCAAGGGCTATTATTTATTTGTCAGAGGAAAGAGGCTCAATTCCAGCTGTATTAAAGAAAGGTTTTAGTTTGGACTATTTGAAGCGGGGCTTTAAACATATACATAAACCAAGTTTTTCTTACTTGAAGGGCATTAGTTGGCGAGATATTCCGCTTAAGCTATTTGTCATCAATGTACTTGTAACAGCTATCTATACAATTGGTGTATTTTCAGCGTTATATGCTGCATTATTGGTACCTGAAAGATGGACAACTGCAGTTATGGCTTCAGGTCTCATCAATGGTTTTGCTACGATTCTTCTGATTATATTTATTGACCCTAAGATTTCAATCCTTGCAGATGATGTCATAAATCAGCGGGGAAGCTATTTAAATCTTAAACGAGTATCTATCATGATGATGGGTTCACGATTATTAGGTACATTACTAGCACAAGTATTATTTATCCCTGGGGCAAAATACATTGCTTGGTTTACTCAGTTTATGATATAAAAAATAATAATTTGGAGGGTTCCCTATGCAACGAATAACTTTTAAACGTCCAACAGAGTATTACGATAAGCAGCTTTTGCCTATCGATGAACAAATTTGTGCTTTATTAAAACAGCGAAAAGATTTGTCAAACAATCATCCTGGTTTTCCACCAGCTGAAGTTATTGCTAATTGGGTTAAAAAATATAATTTGTATGAAAACTATTTAAATGCGTTATTTGGGACAATGAGGATGGAGGAACAATTTAATACTCAGGTAGAGCCAACTGGCTTTAAAAAGCATCTACCAGTTTTAAAATCAGTTGAAATCGGTGAACGTAATTATACAGTAACCTTTATACGTCAATATGAAAATGCTAGTGTTGTCCAGCTGCTAGTCGATTGGGATGCATCAAACGATGAGCCTCTCCTACTAGTTCACAAATCTTCTCGCAATCATTTTGAACTGTTTTTAGGCGAACAATACGAGTGTCGGAGGGATGGTGGTGGTGGTTCAACCGGGCATGAAAGTACAAACTTTATTGTTTTACCGCCGTTACCTGAAGAAATCTCAGGGCTAAAACTCACTTTTAAAGAATTTAGTGACCATTTTGGAGACGAACCAACCGGTCTAGAAATCATAATGCAGGTGGAATAACTTCATGTCCAGCGTCTAGATAGGGGTATTCATTATAGATATAGATATGTCTAGTTCTTTTAATCATTGGAATGCTATTTTTAAAAAAGTAGTAGGATTTTGCATATGATTCACTTAATAGGAACATTTATTATTTTTTGTTGTTTTTAATGGAGGAAAATGAATGAAAAAAATAACTTTATTACTTTTAATACTTATTGTTCTTGCAGCATGTAATACAGCGAAACAGGAAATACACTATGTGGCGAAAAGTGAGCATTGGAAGGCCGTTTATCATAGCAATACTGATGATGGCTTACAATTAATTTACCTTGATGATATAGAAGAAGCTGGGGATATACAAATCAATATTGAGGGTAAGGAGGATAGTTTGGACATTTCGCATGCACGTGTAAATAAAAAAGGAAAAATCATCATAAAGAAAAAAGATGTTGAAAAAATATTTAATCAGGATCCTTTGCCTATCATTCACATTAAACGGCAAGAGCAAGATGAAACCTTAGTTGTTCAATAGGACGTTATTTTTATGATTTGATCATAAAGTGCAATCAGAATGATTTAACTAGGAGAGTGAATTTTCGATTTAATCTCGTTTGAAAGATTATTTTATCTAACTAACTATGAAACCTTGGTGGTGAGTCTTTATAAAAAAATTGGGTGCTGTCTGTTTGGTGTTGATGATTATTACTTCAATTTGGATAATGGGAAAAGGGGATAATGAAAAAATGCTTAACCCAGAAATGACCTTACAAGATAAGGAAGACTTTCTACCAAGAGCGATTGAAGCCGGAAGTAAAGCAAAGTACGCCATAGATTTAGAAATGGATGAACAAGATAATTTTAACATCCATTCTAAAGCATATATTCAAAACGACTCCACAGATCCGTGGGGGGAGTTAGTTTTTTACTTTATGCCAAATATCTTTACTGAAACACAGTCTCCTCAGTTAAAGAAATCAGCTTTTGTGGAAATTGATAGCATTAAAGTTGACGAGGAAACTGCTGAATATAGTTTAGATGGGGATACGCTATCAATCATGCTAAAAAAAGAAAAGCTACCTAAAGAAGTTATTGCTGTTGATATTAAATATAAATTCACACTTCCTGAAAAGGGTTTTAGATTTTCGAAAAGTAGGGGGAATTACATCTTAGCTCAGTGGTATCCGATGATAGCTACGTATAGAAATCATCAGTGGAATAAAGAAGATTATAGAGTAAAAGGTGAAACGTATCATACTTCATTTAGTGATTATGAAATAACCTATAAGCTACCAGAGGGGCTAACCATTATTTCATCGGGTGAGGATACATTACCGAGCAAACAATCGGGTGTTTTAACTGCGGAAAATATAAAAGAATTTTATATAGCTTTGTTAAAAGAACCTAATATTGTCGAAAAGCAGGTAAATGATATCAATCTTAGAATAATAGGTGTGGATGATCGAACTGCATTACTCAATGAAACGTTAGATGTTGCAGGTGAAGCTTTAACATATTTTCAAAGTAGTATTGGTCCCTATCCTCACAAGCAATTAGACATTATTTTAGACGAAACAGGAATGGAGTATCCTGGTGTTGTCACGGTGGGTGCGAGTGACCACCGGTTGAGTTTACCAAGTACTATCACGCATGAAATAGCGCATCAATGGTTTTATGGTTTGGTTAATAACGATCCTTATCATGATGCGTGGCTAGATGAAGGAATAACAGCGTTTGCGACAAACTTGTTTATTGTACACCAAAAGGATAAAGGGATAAATGTAAAAGGTGATTACCATAAGGACTTTCTTTTGCCGGTTAACTTGTCATTAGATAAATATAAGTTAGAGGAGCAAAGTAGGTATATTTATGGAAAATCATCTGAAATGTTGTGGAATCTTTTTGTGGGGAAAGGAGGAAAAAACAGGCGGAGGATTTTTTAAAACATTATTATGAAATGTACCAATATAAAGAATTAGATACGGATGAATTTGTTCGTTTTTCGAAGTACTATTTAAACTTGGATGATGATGATTTTACTGATTGGTTGCAGTTTGATGTATCTCAATAACTGTAGAAAAATTATATGCGCCTCCCCTGAAAAGGGAATAGTGAACGAGGGAGAAAGGGGAAATATTTAATATGAAGGCAATCAGTTTACTATTTGTTTTATGTTCATTTTTAATAGTTGGATGTGTTGAGGAAAGAGAAACGGATTGGACGCAGTCGCCAACATTTATACACGATGAAATGGTTCTCTATGGAACCGAAGGAAAGTTTGGCATGACTAGAGTGAATGGGGAAGAAAATGAACCGGATTTCCCTGTAGGGCAAGGACGTTTGTATAAAATGTATTTTTTAGACGCCTCCCAAAATAATGACGGTAAAAAGTTTAAAATGACCGCTACTCATCAAGATACAAATGAAACGATTGAACTTTACGAATGGGACATTTGGAGTAACAAAAGTGAAGCGAAATTTGGCTTTAATCAAGAAGGGCTCTGGAAAGTTACAGTAACAATTGAAGATACACTTGTTACAGACTTCATTGTTCGAGCTGAAGAGTTCACCCCGGTGGCTTCGAAAATAGATAGGGATTATGATTTTACGTATCTAGAAGATTTACCAAGTGATAAATTAGAAAAATATCAGGAGTTTTTAGAGAATGAAAAGACTAGTAGTTTAATTGGTTTTACGCCAGAAGAAATAGTGTTAATCCATATGAATTTAGTATTTGAACATAACATTGGTAAACTATACGCCATCATCTATGATGGTGGTCAACTACCGCCTTTGGAGCAATTCAAAAATGAGTATGATCAATATTTATCTCATGATTTTATGGACGATTATTTAATATATAGGTTCTATGATTCCATTACGATTCATCAGGAAACCAGTACTGAAAATATAACAATTGTTCAGATGGATAATAGAATTGGAAGTAGCAAATATGTTAAAGCATTTGCGTTAGTAAAGGAAAATGATATTTGGAAAATAGATGTGTATCCTCTAATTGAAGATTTAAAGAACAAAAAAATTTGAACTGAAAAAGATTTTCATTGATAAGAGCTATAGAGAGTTTAGCTTAAGAGGTGCCTAAAATGGAGCAATGGAATCTTCAACAGAGATTACAATTGAGTGGACAAAAAGGCTCCGTACTTAGTTACAAATAAAGAACGGAGCCTATATTAAAACTTAAAACAATGGATTATTTTTGATTTCTTCGTCAATCGAAGCGACAAGACTTTGTGCATCTTCGCCAGTGATAACTTCTCCGTTCACCACAGCAAATAATTGTTCGACACAGAGCTCACAGTTTGACGTACAGCCGAATTCTTCTACCTCGACATCAGTTCTGTTTAACATTTCGTCATAGGCATCGGAAGAGCCTTGAGCCATATTAGACACGCAAAATTCAATCTGACACTTCATCGGTGCCTGTTCCTTCTTCTTGAAAAATGAAAAAGCCATTTCTTTTCCCCCTATGTATATGTGAGGTCTATATGTAAACGCTTAAAAAACTCACATTTGTTCCATGATAAATATGCTTCTTGTAAGAAAATCACTGTACTTATCTAGTTGCAAATATAATTGTTTTATAGAAAATATGCAAGTGAACAAGTACCGAATGAAAATAAATAGACTAAAATTAGGATTTCTAAAGACTTATAAAGCAATAACATAAACATGACATGAATCAGAGGTGTACATATGTTGTCATCAACGGTGAAAAAGTTAATCTTGTTCTTTCCAGTTATTTTTTTAATTCATGATATAGAGGAAATAGTAACAATCGAACAGGTACAGCTTCCGTTCCAACTGCCATTTACTATTTCAGCTTTGGAGTTCACAGTGGCTTTTATATTTCTATGGCTAATAGTGTCTGTAGGTTGTTTATATGCAGCGAGTGGAAGAAGATTTCTTTGGATCAAACCACTTCCGTTTTTCTCCTTACTTGTTGCAGGGGTGTTTTTAGCTAATGGCATTGGACATGTCCTACAAGCAATAATATTTCAAAAGTATGTGCCAGGTGTCATAACAGCTGTTTTACTTTTGATTCCTTACTGTATAATGGCAGTCAAAAAACTCTACGATGCAAAAGTTCTTACAGTGAAGCAAATAGCAGGGTATTTAATAGCGGGCTTTCTATTACAAACACCAGCAGCATTACTGGCATTGCTTACAGGAAAAAGCGTAGTTGCACTATTTTAGAAGGTGGAATGTGTGGAACTAGCAGTGATATGTCACATATATGTAACAATTCTGAAAAATAAGTGAATTTAATGGTGAAAAATGGCACCTATTTTACTATTCGGCGTTCTGATTATGGAAGACTATTTTTACTGGTTCTTCTAAAAAATGACGTTGGAGGAAATCAAGTTGAGTACAGAGAAGTTATTAAGTATCAGTAGTAATTCATTATTTGTAGCATTTATTTTACTGTTAATCGCTATATTGCCCTTAGGACTTGCGGTGAAGTCAAAAGGCAAGGTGTTTGAGAGACTAGGCCTTGTTCTTACAGGTGGAGCTTTTGTGTTGCAGTTAAGTTATTTCTTCCAAAGATGGAGGGCTGTCGAGCATGCACCGGTGAGTAATATGTACGAGTTTATGACGTTTTTTGGTATTATGCTAATCGGTAGTTTTTTAATTATTCATCTTTTGTACAAGCAAATAGTTGTAGGTCTGTTTGTTATTCCTGTTTCGTTAATCATTATAGGCTATGGCAGCGTGTTTACGAGAGAAGTAACACCTCTTATTCCATCTCTGCAAAGTAACTGGCTGACAATCCATGTTATTACAGTGGCTTTTTCGAGTGCAATCCTATCAATATCATTTGCGACAGGGATTATTTATTTACTTCGAACATTAGATGTAAATAAAAAAACTATTAGTACACGTGCTTTGGAATTTGTTATGTACTGTTTGATTGTCACAATAGGATTCATCGGTGCGTCGACTGTTTTCAATCTTACGACAGAAGAAGTAAGTGTTCAATTTGAAAATGCTCAAGAAGAAGTAGAAAATGCAACTTATACAATGATACCGCTTGTTGTTAATAAAGGGGCTGTAACAGCTGGCGGTGAATCTATTTATGCTTTAGAGATATCTAATTCGATTGATGCCAAGAAGCTCAATTCCATTGTTTGGGCATTTATCGTTGGTACGATATTGTACGGTAGTATTCGACTCTTAACAAGGAAGAAAATAATCGTCTTATTAAAGCCATTGACAACTCGTGTAAATGCTCCGTTAATGGATGAAATATCATACCGAGCGGTTGTCATTGGGTTTCCGTTATTTGCTTTAGGTGGATTATTATTTGCGATGATTTGGGCACAAATTGCTTGGAGTAGATTTTGGGGATGGGATCCAAAAGAAGTATGGGCTCTTATCACGTTTTTATATTATGCAGCATTCCTTCATTTCCGACTTTCAAAAGGATGGGAAGGGGAGAAAACGGCTTGGCTATCCATAATTGGATTCGGCATTATCGTCTTTAATCAAGTTTTCGTGAATTTAGTCATTTCGGGATTACATTCTTATGCTTAATTTCTAGGAGGGGAGAACGGTCATGAAGTGTTCTATATAGCTGAATGTCGTTAGTGTGATTTAAAGTTTTATGCTTTTTGCATCAATTGAGCTTTAGCTGAATTATTACCATATTTGACGGTTTGTGAACTGGGATAGAAAGAAGTTAGAGCTTGTAATGCCAGGAATACAGAGAATTGTATTGATTGCTTTGAGCTTGCTACTCAATTTTCTGTCGAGGAGATGGCAAGTAGGGAAGTGGACACACTATTGGACAATGATTCTTTGGCTATCCGATATGGAGTTACTAATTATGATTTTTGCATATTTATATCCTATTACAGATTGAGGTGATCGACCAACTTCTGTTCAAGGATTGGTAATTATAGCACAGCTTATTTGCTTTCCTTTTCTATTGGTTTCTTGAATCTAATAAGTCAACTTCGACACCGATATAGAAGAATAGAAAAAGCTTAAAGTGGCTTTGCAGATAAAGAATTTTATGATCTATAGTATAATAAAAAGAGACACCCATAAATGGATGTCTCTTTTTTAAAGTTCAAAAATTAATTCAATTTAAGAATTAAAGTTTAACAACGTTAGTAGCTTGTGGGCCACGGTTGCCTTCTTCAACGCCAAATTCAACTTTTTGACCTTCTTCAAGTGATTTGAAACCTTCACCTTGGATAGCTGAGAAGTGTACGAATACGTCATTTCCGCCTTCTACTTCGATGAAACCGAAACCTTTTTCTGCGTTAAACCATTTTACTGTACCTTGTGTCATTTAAACGACCTCCAAAAAAATAAATTAAAAAACTAGTACTACAACAAGTAAAAAAATCACTTATAAAAAATGCTCGTACTAACACGATCACTTTTTTAATAGGTGATTTCATTGTTTACGATTGAAGTATTACATTTATTGTACAACAGAATTTTACACTTGTCTAGTAAAAAAACAAAAATAATGCCAACAATTAGTTCACTCTTATTTGTTGCATATGATTGTATGGGAGTTACTAATGAAATAGTGGCGTTATCGAGAAAAACGGTAATACAGCTGATAACTACAGCTGCTGCTACGGCTTTTTTCAAAAGGTTTTTGGAACTTAATTTTCTATTTGGTCATCATTTTGGTTAGAAGATATGAGTTCATTGGTTCGTGAAGTGAAACTTGGGGGTGAATGAGAAAAAAGGAGTGATGATGAAGAATGGATAGAGGGGGAATCTTCAATTTTGTTCTGAAGATTGTACAATTGAGGAGTAAATTAGAAAAGAAGAGCCGTTTGCAGTAGATTTTTAACTGAAGAAAGCTGCTCAATAATATTTAACCGAGCAGCCTTTTACATAGCGAATTTTATAGATTGATGGTCATGTTTTGGCTATTGATACAATTAAAAGAATACCTTTCTGGATAAATCCGTTTTATCTTTTCCTCTAACAATAATTTCATATCCTTTACCTTCATGTAATAGCAAAGGTAGATTATTTGTAATGATCATTTCATTAGTGATATTCACTAGCATTTCTACCTCTTCACCAGAATGTTCACCATGAAGCGATGTTTTTATAATTATCTCAAAAGGATTGGAAGTGTAGTCGAAAGATATACCTGTATAACAAACACTTACTTCTTTTAGTACTTTATTTCAGGAATAGTCATCCACCAGCTAGATTCGGAATTATCCAATTTTTTTATGGTTATTGAAGGATTGTTGGTATTCCATAAAGTTGGCGCAAATATAAATGTTAAAGAAAACAAAATAGTCATGATGATAATCCAAGATAAATTCTTATTGTTTTTGTATTCTATTTGTTCTCTATATTGTTGTTGAATTCTTCTTTTAGTCATACTCATGCCCCCCTCGTTGCTACCAAATACGATCAAAGTAAAGCAGTATTTACTTTGGTCACTATATACTATAGATTTGGTGAATATTCCGAAATATCCTTCGATTCGCACTGTTTCATTCAACCACTTTTTAAGGGATGGAACTACTAGGGGGTGGGGGCTCAATTAGTCAATCCAAGCATTTTCTTTGGCTACAATGACGGCCTCTGCGCGCGATTCTACATGGAGTCGCACAAAGAGCTTCGATAAATAATTTTCTACGGTGCGCTGCGTTACGCCTAAATAAGAGGCAATGGCTTTATTCGTGCAGCCCTGTGCGACATACTGTAATATTTCCTGTTCTTTGTCACTGAGTAAGACGTCTTGTTTTGCATCCGACCGATGTGTGCGTCGTTGTACAAAATCTAAAAAGTCAGTTGGTAATAAAATTTCCCCACGAAACGCTGCTTGAATCGTATGAATGACCTGCTCTTTAGTGGCAAGTTTAGATAATAACCCATCGACTTTTTTTTCTACGAGTAATTCATAATAGTCTGCTAATTCATAACCTGTATACAATAAAATAATTGCTTCAGATTGTTTCTTTTTAATCATTTCGGCAAGTTGAATACCGTTAATTGGTTTCATATTAATATCGATTAAATAGAGCTGAAATGTTTTTGTTTCCATAAGCGAGAGTACGGAAGGTCCGTCCTGTTCAGTTTCAATATGCACATTCGATAAGCTTTGTAAAAGAGTCTTTGTACCATCTAATACGACAGGGTGATCGTCAACAATAAGTAACTCAATCATATTTGTCCTCACCTTCTTCTTGTATTTGAATATAAATATGCATGCCCTCATGTGGCATTGAACGTATATTCATGTCACCGCTAAAAGCACGTACACGTTCACGAATACCTTTTATGCCCATAGATGTTGTAGATTCCAACATCTCGTCGATATTGCAACCGATTCCGTCATCATTGTACTTTAAGGCAAAGCCACGATCGATAGCGATAAGATGAAGTGTGACCCCAGTAGCTTCAGAATGTTTAATGGCATTATTGAGTAGTTCTTGTACAAGTCGGTACACAACAAGATGAAGTGTTACATCTTGAAAATTAACACGTTCAATTTGTGCATCAAGTAAAAAGTTCGCACGGATTTTCACTTTTTGTATAAGTTTTTTTAATGCAACTTGTAAGCCAAATGTATCTAGCAATGGGGGGCTTAAGTTTTCACAATACTCCCGTAAATCGTGTGATGCATCGAGTAGTTGCTCGCGAATCTCTAAAACTCGTTCTTTCTTTATAATAGGGTTGCTTGCAAGAACATCAAGCTCTCTCGCCAAATGGAGCTGCTCCTGTAAAATCGTGTCATGTAATTCCTGTGCCAGAATTGTTTTTTCTTTTTCGATAATATTCCATAGTAATTTATCTAGCCAAGGAAGTTGTGTATGGCTTGCTACCTTCATGTGATGTATTTCTTCTACTAGATCCTCGATGAGTTTTAAATTTTCTACAAACATGGAGAAATAGAGAGAAAGTAATTCTAGCCATAAAAGCTCCTTTTTTTGGAGTGTGTTTGAAATGGTTAAGACTATCTTTTCGTCTGCAGTATCATGTAAAACTAGCTGAATTACCTTATACTCAATTACCATTTCACCACGTGATAACGGCAAATCATCTTTAATTGTTTCTATCGTAAATGCGGTTGTACCGAGCTTATTGGCAATTTCATGCGTGAAACGGGCTTCTAGTTCCAGCTGATTTTTTGCTTTTCCGATGCGGTTAACTGCCGCATATAAATTATGTACATAGTCGCCGTTAGAAGAAAAAATAATTTTTCGATGTTTAAAATCGAGGTGCTCTTTTACGTAGAATCCTGCTAGAATACCGATGAAAAGTAAGCTGAAAACACCTATTATTTTTGCTGCTGATTCGAGTTCGTTCAATAAGAGTAAAATCCCGATTGTCAATATCAAGGAAATCGAAAAAGCTAGGGCAGAGTAATAACGAAAACGAGATAACTGATACTCAATGTCTAATAATCGTTCATTTACTTGAATAAAGATAAAAGAAAATGGAATGAATAGTAAAAATAATGCGCTAAACTCTCCAGATAGGATAACTGGCCGACCTAAAATTTTTGGTACGACAAACAAAAGTAAAAATGGCATAAACGGTATTATTAATGAAATTGCAATTAATCTTATTTTTGGTGAGTGAGTTTGTAAATAGCTCACCAGTAAAATGCATATGATACATAGGACAAAAATACCGAATAAGCCAAGAACCATATTAGCTGTAATGATACGGACATCAGGATTTAGAACATAGTTGAAATCACTACAAAGTACAATTAAAGGGAAAAAATAGAGCCAGCGAGAATTGATAAATGGCCACTTAATATGTAAATAACTAAAGTATTGTTGCAAAAAATGAATGAGTATGACTAAGCATGAAATAATCAAAAAACCAATTAATAAAATCCCTATACTATTATCTCTACTAGACGCGATACTACTAATATATGCGAGGGAAACTGTTAATAAAAAAAGTATAAGTAATATGGTTAGAAAATTATCTCTATTTTTTTTCCATAAATAGAGTGTTACAAATATTGTTAATACAAAGTAGAGCATTGGGAAGATAATAAAGATAAAAAGCTGAGCTGGCAAATCTCTATGAGTAATAGTTACTGTATGAATGGTTCCGTCTTCTTTTAAAATGCTTAACTCTTTTGCTTCGATAATGTAAGGATATTTTTGAACACCTGGATTTTTAGCAGGGTCCTGCTGATCTATACTCAATAAAATATCGCCTTTTGCAATATTTTGCTGCTGAGCCCATTTTGGATAATAAGGCTTGTTAATGACTAGCTGTCCATTAACTTCATTTAGATCGATGTTGATAAACGGTTTTTGAATGGCTAATGAGAGAAAATAGATACCAAGAACTATGTAAATAGCAAAAATAATTGAGGTTAGTTTACTCATATAAATCTCTTTTCTATAGATAGTAAATAGCAATTAAAATACTTTGTTTTCAATTACATACTTATTCTTATTATCCTTAACTTCTAGTGAATATGGAAGTCCGAAATAGGGACTTTCGGAAAACCACTAGCGTTTTTTCGGAATAACACAATGGTTGTTTCGGTAAGAATTATGCTAGTGTAAAAATAACAATATGCTAGAAAGGGTGCGCACATGTTAAAAAAGAGACTTGTTCGAATTATACTTTTTTGTATATTGCTATTCACTTTGTTTTCGGTTGAGACGATAGCAAAGACTACTGACTCTGTTGAAGTGGATGTTTGTATTATCGGTGGTGACAATCATTTTGTCTATAAAATTCCTAAACAGCTTCATAATTCAACTGCTTATGATGAGATGAAGGTTAATATAGAGCAGTCCCTGTCATCACAATGGGAAATTCAAACGGCGCATTATGAGGTGAATAATTCTGTCGTGGAGTATACTTTTTTCATTGAGGACTTATTTCAGCTGAAGAAAAAAGGGCAGATCCAACTAGAAATTCCGTATAGCATTTTAATTGGTATGTTTGGTGAGGATGAAGCTATTCAATTGCGAATTATGGCGAGTAAGCTGACTGATTGGACGGTCAATGCGAAAGAGTGGGCAACATTTGGCTTTGTACAGCCACTGACTTTTTTTAGTGAAAGTGAGTATGTATATGAGGGTCCAGTGAATGAGCTTTTACAGCAGCGGATTGGCAATTTTGATGGAAGTATTGATAAAGTACAGATGTTGGTGCGAAGTGTCATTTATATTAGTTTCATTTTGTTACAAGTGATGACATGTCTATTTTTAGCAGGACGGTTAAAAAAGAGGCTTTTACAGTGCCCTGAGGAAATGCATCAATATAGAAAACTTAGTTATACGTATCAACTCATTCCAGTATTAATTATTATTGCTCAAATAATCTTTGTCGTAATGTCAGGATTACTTACAGCATTTGGTCTATATTTTAGACCGGGTATAGATCTACTACTAATTGTTACCCCTGTTTTACTTAGTATTATTGTAATGCCAATGGTCTTTGTCGCAACCGAGAATAAGGTTTCAAAGGAATCGTGGGAAAATATGGACGTGATTTCACCGGAGCGTAATTGATGTTATAATGTTCAACAGCATAATTGAAGGAGCTGTTAATTGAGATGACGCATCCAGAAACCGCGTATTTAAATTTACTACAACATATTTTAGACAACGGTGTGAAGAAGGAAGACCGCACCGGAACAGGCACATACAGTGTTTTTGGCTACCAAATGCGCTTTGATCTAAGCAAGGGGTTTCCACTCTTAACGACGAAGCGAGTACCATTTAAACTCGTGGCAAGCGAGTTGCTTTGGTTTATAAAAGGCGATACGAATATTCGCTATCTATTACAAAACAACAATCATATTTGGGATGAATGGGCGTTTAAAAAATGGGTTGAATCTGATGAGTATACAGGCCCTGATATGACAGATTTCGGTCGTCGTTGCCTAGTAGATGAAGAATTTAATGCTTTATATAAAGAGGAATTAGCTGCGTTTTGTAAACGTGTTTTATCAGACGATGTATTTGCAAATAAATATGGTGAGCTCGGCAATGTTTATGGCAAGCAGTGGCGAAATTGGACAACATCAACAGGTGAAAGTTTAGATCAGCTGCAAGATGTGATTGATCAAATTAAAACGAACCCGGATTCTCGTCGTTTAATCGTCAATGCTTGGAACCCTGAGGACGTTATTGATGCAGGGAAAAAGGGCAGTAAGGCTGCATTGCCACCATGTCATGTCATGTTCCAATTTTTTGTTGCGGATGGTAAGTTAAGTTGCCAGTTAATGCAAAGAAGTCTTGATACATTGCTAGGATGTCCATTTAATATTGCGTCGTATGCGCTATTAACACATTTAATCGCCCACGAATGCGGGCTGGAAGTCGGAGAATTTATTCATAGTATTGGCGATGCACATATCTATTCAAACCACGTTGAGCAAGTAAAAGAACAGTTGTCACGTGACCTTAGGGACCTACCAACCTTAAAAATAAATCCAGAAAAAACTTCGATTTTTGATATTGAATTAGAAGACTTGACGATTGAAGGATATAATCCACACCCAGCAATTAAAGCACCAATCGCAGTATAAATATAAAGAACTGCCTCAATATACTGGAGACAATTCTAGCCTGCATTATTAACAGGATTTCATGACTGAAACTATTTTACAAACGTAAAAAGACAGAAGTGAAATTTTGTTTATCAAATTTATGGATCATCGTCAAATTATGTGCTTGATATAGAGGAACCGCCGCAATAGCTAATCTCATGGAACGGAAGGCGGCGGCTCAAGGCTCGCCCCCTGGAAAGCGTCCGCATGTAGTGGAATGTGCAGTCAAGTACAGATTTTAGTGTAGAGCCAAATTTAAAAAAGATATTAGTTCAAAATATTCTTTTTTGAACAATTGGCTAGTTGTGTAATGAGTGAATCCATAAATGTACTATAAATTTTATGTAGTAGCTATAGTACTATTTTCTAATTAAAATGATAGGGGGGATTGTTGTGAGAAGAATGAGGGTATTTCATATGGGTGGAAATAAGAGGCATCTACGTTTGATGGAGAATGATACTGTAGAGATTTCGATGCAACAATTAATTAATATGAGAAAACAACATGACAAATACGCAATCTCGCCTAAGTTATCCAAAGAACAGCTACATCAAATGATGCAAGTTGTTGAGGATATTCGACTTAATAGTAACAAAGAGCTACTATAATGCAAACGCCTTCTAAGCTATAATAGCTTAGGAGGTGTTTTTTTATGAACGTAGTATTTGTCGAAACCTTAACAGGTACAGACCTTTTACAAATGGTCTCACATGATGTAGCGGGCATTTTAGCAGCTGCTCAAGGTGAAAGTGTAACGTTTCCAGTTGGCCATTTTAAATATGAATTTCATAACTTAGATTTTTATGAAGAAAACGGTGAAATTCGCCAAGAACTCGTGATCTATGTCACGAAAATATAAGCTAATTAAGCGTTACAGATTTTTTCGATTGCAGTGAAGGGTGAATTAGAAATCCAGAACATGTAAATGGTCGACTTACTGTAACGTCAAATAAATGGGTATGCAATATTATGGCTTGGTACGTAATGTTGTACCAGGCCTATCATGTATTAGTAGATATCACTAAAAATTGATTTATTTCACATAATTGCCCGAAAAGACGGGAAATACAGCTGTTTTGCTATAAGATTCCTTTGAAAAGTTGCGGAGGTTTACATTACACCTTTAATTAGCTACTATACATAAGGAGTATACATAAAAGGAGATTACATCTATGCCCACACTACGTATTGAAAAAGACTTTTTAGGGGAACGCACATTACCGAAAGAAGCATACTATGGTATTCAAACGCTTCGTGCAACAGAAAACTTCCCAATTACAGGCTACACAATTCATCCTGCATTGATTACAGCAATGGGGGTTGTTAAAAAAGCAGCTGCGCTTGGTAATATGGAAGTAAATCTATTACAAACAGACATCGGTAATGCGATCGTTGAAGCCGCTCAAGAAGTTATTGATGGGAAATGGCATGGACAGTTCATCGTTGACCCAATTCAAGGGGGCGCAGGTACTTCTATTAACATGAATGCAAATGAAGTCATTGCAAATCGTGCACTTGAAATTTTAGGGAAAGAAAAAGGCGACTATCAAACAATTAGTCCAAATAGCCACGTCAATATGTCTCAATCGACGAATGATGCATTCCCGACAGCGATTCACATCGCCGTACTTAACTTAGTAGATGAATTACTGGGTACGATGGAGACAATGCAAGCAGTGTTCCAACAAAAAGCGGAACAATTCGCACACGTTATAAAAATGGGACGTACGCATTTACAAGATGCTGTACCAATCCGTCTTGGGCAAGAATTTGAAGCGTACAGCCGTGTCATTAACCGTGATATCCAGCGCATTCGCCAAACACGTCCGAACCTATACGATGTTAATATGGGCGCAACGGCTGTTGGTACGGGGTTAAACGCATTCCCAGATTACATTAAATCCGTTGACGAACATCTAGCTGAAATTTCTGGATTACCACTAAAAGGCGCTACACATTTAGTTGATGCTACACAAAACACAGACGCATATACAGAAGTATCAGGTGCGCTGAAAATTTGTATGATTAACATGTCTAAAATTGCAAATGATCTTCGTTTAATGGCATCAGGTCCACGTGCAGGTTTAGGTGAAATTGTATTACCAGCCCGTCAGCCAGGATCATCTATTATGCCTGGGAAAGTAAACCCAGTTATGCCTGAAGTATTAAACCAAGTAGCTTTCCAAGTCATTGGTAACGACCAAACAATTTGTCTTGCATCAGAAGCAGGTCAATTAGAGTTAAACGTTATGGAGCCAGTACTTGTCTTTAACCTAATCCAATCACTTAGTATTATGAAAAATGTATTCCATGCGTTTACGGAAAACTGTTTGAAAGATATCGAGGCAAACGAGTCACGCATGAAAGAATACGTTGAGAAGAGTGTAGGGGTATTAACAGCAGTAAATCCACATATCGGATATGAAATTGCAGCACGCATTGCGCGTGAAGCAATACTATCAGGTCGCTCGATTCGAGAGCTTTGTATCGAAGAAGGGGTATTAACAGCTGAGCAATTAGATTTAATCCTAGATCCTTATGAAATGACGCATCCAGGTATTGCTGGTGCAAGCATTATGAAATTTAAATAATTATGATGATGAAAGTGCTTCTGTTTTATACGGAAGCACTTTTGTTTTATATAGATTTGAAATCAAGTGGGGGAGTTTTAGGGAATTCGAACGGAAAGCGTAGGCATTATTATTCTCCAAAAGATGCAGAAAAACTTTTTAGTAGAGAGATATTAGGTTGTTCATTAGCCTATAGGTGGATTATTTATTGGTCCTTAAATTGTTCTTTCCACTCATCGACTTTTGTTTTGATTTCGTCTGCTGCTAAATCCGTTTCATTCTTTTTCGTTTCATAAATGCTCGAAAAATTTTCATGTTTAACTTCATACATATCATTAGTTAGAGTAAGGAGTTGTGTCTTTTGATCAACTGAAATTAACTCTTCCTGATGAAGGATGGAAATAGCGCTATCAATGCGCATTTTTTCCCGTTCAGCGGGATACGTCAAAAGATCTTTGAGGCGAAATAAGCTTTCCAGAACGTCAAGATATTCGCGCCCACTTGGCCCATTGATAAATACGAGCTGGCCAATTGTTGGTTTCCACTTCTTTGTGATGTATGTTTCCAGTTCATCTTTATTTTGGACTGTGACAAAATCGCCGTTTCCAGCATCTGCAACTTTCTTCAATTCTGCCTGACCTTTGTCGTCAACATCGAAGCCGATAATATTTACTTTTGCTTGAATATTAGAAGCTTGTAAGAGCTTGGCAGCATCGATAGGGTTTCCGTCGCATGTTTCGACACCGTCACTGACGATATAAACAATGTTCACGTTTTCATTTTCAGGATATGCTTTTAAAAGGTCATGAGCTTTTTCTATAGCTCCTGCAAGGGGAGTCCAGCCGCTTGCTTGGAAACTATTTAGTGAAGCGGTAAAAGTATTTTCGTCATATGGTTGTAACGAATAGACATCTTCTATTGTTCCACAGGATTTTGTTTTATCCTGATCGGTACCTGCACCAACATGCCCATAGGCAAAGAGGGCGACATTGGCTTCTGGTTTTAATTGTTTGGCAAAGGAGTGAACTGCTTCCTTTGCAAGCTCCATTTTCACTCCGCCAGGTACTTCTGCCTTCATACTTCCACTTGCGTCGAGCAGAAGTATTACGTTCATAGACTTTTCTACAGTTTCAGTGGCATTAGGACCTGTAGGAAGTGCGGGCATTGTGAAACCATGCTGCCAGTTTTGAAGGTCTTCGTAATAGTCGATATACTTTCCAGAACCAAGCAAATAGACGAGATGATCATATAGCTCATCAGTCGTCAACTCTGCTTTATCTTTGAAGTATTTTGGGAGCTCTTCCTTTAAAATAGGTGTGAATTCATTTTGATGAAAGCCCAAATAGCCTAACACATTAATGCCGCGTCCGAGTTCCGTTTCTTTATCGATATATTTATCTGTCCACAGCCCTGATTTTTGATGAATCATTTCATCCAAAGTCCGTGGTGCGCTCGGTATACTGTTGTCAATAGGAGCTGTTATTTCTGATTCATTCGGTTTATTTTTCATATCAGTCGGGGACGAACATCCACTTATTAGAAAACCTGCGCATATGACCAAGTTGAGTACTGAAATTCTTAATTTCATACCGACTTGTCCTCCTTTTATTTCCTCTTCTCCATTTTCCCATTCTTTTCAAATTGTATATATAGGGAAAAAAACCTTTTGATATTTGGTGAATTGGAACTATTCTAATATATAAGTTGATGTATTGAATTTTGTATGTGAACTTACTCTAGGTTGGGTTTCATTCCACTTCACTTCACTTAGTGCGAGGTGGGTATTTTCACTTCATTGAACGTTCCAGCTACTACAAATGGATACTTATTTGATAAATTGCGTTAAACCGTTTCATAGAGGCCCCTTTTTTGTATATCGATGTTGGTTTAGCCGTTTAACATCGTATCAAATCGGGTGTCTTTATTTATGTTTTCACTGGAAACAGACCAAACAAGTAAAAGTATTATGATAAGTGATTTAAAAGAGCAATTTGAATGTGACTTGATTTTAGTGAATTGTAAGGAAACATTAGAGCAAATGCAGATTTTTATCGAAACCAATGGTAAGACAGGTAACAAAAAAGGTGAAGGCAACCATGATGACAATGTAATTGGTCTTGCGTTAGCGGTACAAGCGAGAAAAAGGAATAAGTGGTATGTTTGGGGTTGATATAGTATCATTCTCCATATTAGGAATAATTGGAAGGGGAATTGCAATGAAAAATAAAAAAGATGAGATGAAACTATCTGAAATTTTTAATAAAATTGGTGTCAATAACCCTAATGAGATTATACAGTATGAAACATTTGAAAAGTTAGTTGATAATTTTTCTAAATTACCAAAAGAATCTTTAGAAGATGTTTTGAGAAACATACCTAATTTTCAAGAACTTGTGAAACAATATATGGAGAATCTTAATCTTTCATACAATAAAATCATAGATGATTTAATTGAAGAGAAAAGAAAAGTAGAAATTTTGAATGAAATAAAGTCAATTAGAAAGACAATAATATTGAAAGATACAATCTATAATATACAGAATAATAAAATTCTCCAAATTGGAGCAGGGGTAGTTGTTACTATTGTAGGGGTAGTTGTTACTATTGCAGGGGTACTACTTGCAAAAGGTAAAAGGTAAATTAAATAATATTTTTTTAAAAGCATCCTTTTCTTTTTTGGAGGGCTTATTTTATCTGGTAGTGTTTTATACTACCTAAAAAAACAGACTCAACCCTAAATATTGAGTTAAGTCTGTTTTTTTATTTTAGCGTAAGCAGTGCATGGCCTCTTGTGCTTCTTGCCATGGTACTGAATAGCCCTTGCCCTTAGCGCAAAATATACTAGAGGAAGTATATTCAGTATCGGCATTTTTATCATAGCCAATTTGTGCTAAAATCTCATCTGCATTATGACACACATCATAACCATCAAACTGCAGTGACAGTGAGCCTTTGCCATTTGTGTAAGCGGCAAAACTAGTGCTATAGCTCATGAATGTTGCGACAGGGGCACGACCAGTTAGTATAACGTGCTCCTCTGTCAAAATGGGCGTATCAAAAGTGCCTGCTGCTTGTTGAATATCAGTCATCATACGACCAATAAAATCGTTTGGTGCCTTAAGCTTGAAGCGGTAATACGGTTCAAGCAATACATTTTCAGCTTGTTCGAGTCCTTGACGTAGTGCTCGGAATGTTGCCTCACGAAAATCGCCACCATCTGTATGTTTAATATGCGCCCGTCCGGTAAGTAGGGTAAAACGTATATCTGTGACAGGGTAACCTGTTAATAATCCATGATGCTCGCGCTCAAATAGATGTTTTTCAATAAGTCGTTGATGTCCGACTGATAAGTCATCAGCATGGCATGCATTGACGAATGTATTTCCCGTCCCACGCGTGTTCGGCTCCATCAATAAATGTACCTCGGCATAATGCTTTAACGGTTCAAAATGACCGTAGCCCGTCACAGTCGTCCTAATTGTTTCCATATATAAGATTTTCGGCTCACCAAATGCAATGGCTAGAGAAAAGCGATTAGCTAGCACTTCACAGAGAACCTCAAGTTGAATAACCCCCATAATATGTACGTAAATCTCTTGGAATTTCTCGTGCCACACAACTCGTAACGTAGGCTCCTCCGCTTCAAGCAAACGGAAGATTTTTAAAACATCTTTTATATGCTGCCCGCCATCATATTGCACCTTTGCTTGTAATGTCGGTATAAGTTCAAACGGTTGCGGACTAATTGAACTACCTAGGATATCACCGATTTGAGCCTGGCTTAGTCCTTTAACTGCAAATATTTCCCCAGCACATACTTCTTTTACAGTTTCAAATCGACTACCGTTATATATACGGATTTCTGTTACCTTCTCTGTAAACTCACCAAACGAAAAATCATCACGAACATGTAATGTGCCTTGCAATGCTTTTATAAATGTGAGGCGTTGATGGCCGTCATGACGAATTTTGAATACCTCGCCTTCAAACGGTAACTCATTGTCATAATGTGTAGCGGTAAGTAGGGGGATTTGCGCTATAAACTCCTTGATGCCAATATCTTTTAATGCAGATCCCATAAAGCAAGGAAAGGCTTGTTCTTCTTTAATCATTGCTTGCAAGCTTGAAAGGCAAGTAGGGGCATCTAGTGATTCAGTAAGAAAAGATTCGAGTAGTAGTTCGTCTCGTTCCGCAAGCCATTCGGCAACATGGCTTGATACATAGTCCGAACGAAGTGGCTCCTCTATAAGTAATACGTCATCTGAACATTCCTTCTGAAGCTGAGCCATAACCACTTTTACATCGGCACCTTCACGATCAATTTTATTGATGAAGAAAAATGTAGGGACATGATATTGACGTAGTAGTTGCCACACTGTTTCGGTATGTCCTTGCACTCCTTCAACCGCGCTCACGATAATGATTGCGTAGTCCATGACACGTATAGCACGCTCCATTTCTGGTGAAAAGTCGACGTGACCTGGTGTATCGATAAGTGTGTATGTATCATTACCGATTTGCATGCGACCTTGCTCTGCAAAAATAGTAATACCACGCGCACGTTCGATCGCATGATTATCTAAAAAGGTATCTTGGTGATCGACACGCCCTCTAGCTTGAATACTATTTGTATGGTAAAGAAGCTGCTCGGAGAAAGTTGTTTTTCCTGCATCGACATGAGCGAGCACGCCAATTGTTTTAAACATAAAAATCCTCATTTCTATCTTTCATTGTCTATTATTGTAACAGAAAATTTTCTAAAATTGATTTCTTGTAACATAAATAGGCTTTATGATTAAGTAGTGCTAATATATTAATGATTATTGTTAAATGGATAATTTTGTTTGATTGCTAGAATGAAATAGTTCTGCTATTCTAAATTTTATAACTAAATATGAAATAAATTTATTGGTGCACATGTCTTTGGGCATTTGCTTAAAAGGGAAATCGGTGTAATTCCGATGCTGTCCCGCAACTGTAAATGGGGAGTCTATACATTATGTCACTGTAGCTAAGCTATGGGAAGGCGTTTAGATGTTGAACCTAAGCCAGGATACCTGCCAATAATAGCAACACATTTACATAGAACCACGAGGATGGTTGTAGTGACAGGGAAGAGACGCCCATTATTTCACTATGACATCCTCTTGTAGACAAGGGGATTTTTTTTATGCCCTTTGTTTTAAGAGGGGAGAGCGTTTTGAAGAATCAAACAACAAGAAAGATAGCTCTACTACTAGTAGTACTAATTGGTGTCGTCTTTGTATCGACGACGATAGCAGTCATGGTGGGCTCTGTATCGATCACACCAAGTACAGTGTGGCGAGTAATTTTATCCCATGCGCCTTTCAATATGTTTGGCATTGAAGCGGACTGGAGTCGCTCACAAGAAATTATTATATGGCAAATTCGTACACCACGTGTATTACTAGCTATGATCGTTGGCGCTGGTCTAGCAATATCGGGTGCAGCTATTCAAGCACTAGTTCGTAATTCCATTGCAGATCCATATATTTTAGGCATATCATCAGGTGCATCCGTAGGGGCAACCTCTGTAATTTTACTTGGAGCTTTTTCCTTTTTAGGTATGTATGCGCTGTCATTCGCGGCATTTATTGGGGCGACAATTGCAGTGATAATTGTGTTTTTCCTAGCACGCGTACAGGGGCGAATATCAGTTATCCGTCTATTATTAGCTGGTATTGCTGTGTCACTGGTGCTATCGGCGATGACGAACTTTATGCTCATGATGTCGAAAGAAGAGGGCGGTCTGAAGGCAGTAATGTATTGGATGATGGGCAGCTTGGCTGGTGCAAAATGGGCGAATTTATCAATCCCATTCTTCGTATTTATTGTTGTCTATCTAATTTTACGACTACACTCGCGGCATTTGAATTTACTCTTACTTGGAGAGGAATCTGCAGTTACGCTCGGAGTAAATTTAGATAAATTTCGACTGCTTCTTATTCTATTAATCTCTCTGTTAACTGGTGTGTTAGTGGCAGTAAGCGGGGCAATTGGCTTTATCGGCCTTATCATTCCGCATATCGTACGAATGCTTGTTGGCTCTAATTATAAATTTGTATTACCAGTAAGTGCATTACTTGGTGCGATATTTTTAATATGGGCTGACGCTGTAGCGCGTATTGTCATTGCCCCAGAGGAAATGCCGATTGGGATAATAACGGCTTTATGTGGTTGTCCATTCTTTATTTGGATGCTACGCAAGCAAACATATTCATTCGGGGAGGGCGATTAAATGGTATTCGTTGCACAAAATCTTTCTTTTGCTGTGCAAAAGGCGAAGATATTGGAAAATGTTTCGATGCATATTCATGAGCGAGAGTTTGTTGGTTTAATTGGTCCTAATGGTAGTGGGAAATCCACGCTTTTAAAAAATATGTACCGGATGCTCAAGCCACAAGCAGGAGATGTGTTTTTATTTAATGAAAACATTTATAAGCAATCTGCAAAGGAGATGGCCAAACAGCTTGCTGTTGTAGGGCAGGAAACACCAGTGTTATTTGAGTTTACAGTAAAGGACCTTGTGGCTATGGGGCGTACGCCGCATAAACGACTCATTGAAGGCGATACGAAAGAAGACCATGATATTATTGAGCAATCGATGCGCCAAGCAGGCATTGTTCATTTAAAGGATCGTAATTTTAGCTCCTTATCCGGTGGTGAAAAAAAACGTGTCATTGTCGCAAGGGCATTAGCGCAGCAGGCAAAGGTCATGGTATTAGACGAGCCAACAAATCATTTAGATGTTCAGCATCAGCTACAGCTAATGGATTTAATACGAAGTTTACCTATTACAGTAGTGGCTGCTTTACATGATTTGAATATTGCAGCGACTTACTGTGACAAAATTTATGTGTTGCAAAACGGAGAAATCAGGGCCTACGGGGCACCACAAGATATATTAACACCGGCATTATTAAAAGATGTATTTGGTGTACATGCAGAGGTCAGCGTGCATCCTGTTACGAAAAAACCACATATTTTCTATATACCAGAGCAATTCTTGTAGTTAGCAAAGGGATCATAGATTTCTTTCTATATAATTTTTATCATTAAAGGAGAAATAGACATGAAGACATTAAAAAGAACGTGGCTTGTTCTTACAATTGCAACGTTAAGTATTCTAGCAGCTTGTGGGAACGGTGAAGAGCAGAAACCAGCAACACAAAGTGAACAGTTAGACCCAGCAAAAGCGGCAGCAACAGAGGTAATGATTGAAAATAACGATACGACACAGATTTATACAGAAGCACCTAAAAAAGCGATTAGTTTAAACCAGCATGTCACAGAAATTATGCTTGCATTAGGGTTAGAAGATTCAATGGTCGGAACAGCGTATTTAGATGATGAAATCTATGCACCTCTAAAAGACGTCTATGATAAAGTTCCAGTTTTGGCTGAGCAGTACCCTACAAAAGAGCAGGTGATTGACGCAGAAGCGGATTTTTTATATGCAGGTTGGAAGAGTGGCTTTAGTGAAAAGGGTGTCGGTACACCAGAAGAGCTTGAGGCACTAGGGATTCACACATATTTACATACATCTTCGAGCATCACAAAGCCTTTATTAGAGGATATTTTCACGGATATTCGTAATATCGCAAAAATATTCCAAGTAGAAGAGCACGGGGAAGCATTAATTGAACAGATGTCAAAAGAGGTAGAAGACATTCGAGCGAAGCTACCTCAGAGCGAGGATGAATTACGTGTCCTTATTTTTGATAGTGGTAAGCAAGATGTTACTACAGCAGGGCAAAATTTCATGAATGAGCTTGTCACTGTGGCAGGTGGTAAAAATATTTTTGGTGATGTTGAGTCTGGATGGACAACTGTTTCAAAAGAAGACACAGTAGAGCGCAACCCTGAAGTTATTGTTGTTATTGACTACGGGACTACTAGCGCAGAGGGAAAAATTAATTTCTTGAAAAATGATCCAGCGTTAAAAGAAACAGATGCGGTGATGAACGAGCGTTTTGTTATTTTACCATTATCGGCAGCATCAGAAGGTGTTCGTGCAGCTGAAGCCATTCAAATTTTAGCACAAGGATTTTATCCTAAGAGTTTTCAATAAAGAAGTGGGGCTGGCAATATGCTGGCTCCTTTTTCATAAGGGGAGAGGTAACCATGTCGATAAATGCATTTAAACATAATATTCCTGACAAAACATTTGCAAAGTTAAATACGGAAGGTGAATTTACTCGTCTTGCAGTAAGTCCTGGTATTATCAATAAGCATTATACACCGCTGCAATTTCAAAAAATCGCGGAAGTAATCGGAGAGAATGGGGCGATTAAATATTCTGCGTCCTATAGTATTCTGCTATCCGTGCCAACGATTGAGGTACCGAGAATGAGACAGGAGCTGGAAGAGGCAGGCTTATATATTGCCCAGCAAGGTCATATTGTGTCGATGAAAGCATGTGATTTTTGTGATGGGGATAAGATGGAGGCAGCAATGATTACAGAAGAGCTGTACGAACGGCTAGAAGGTACAGAGGTACCGAAAAGACTGCGCGTCAATATGAACGGTTGTGCATCAGCTTGCTACAATGCAGTTTATGACGAAATAGGGCTTGTTTATCAGAAAGATAGTTTTGATGTTTATTTAGGAGCTGTGCCAATGGGAAGACATGCACAGGCAGGGGAGTTATTTGCCAAAAAAGTACCTGTACAGTTTATTGAACAACTGTTACAGGCAATTATTGCGGGCTATCAAGCATATGCTCGTCAAGACGAACCATTTCACAAATATTATCATCGAACGAAATCTGCTGATTATTGGGAGCGGCTTATACAATAATGGGGCTGTCCTAAAAGAAAATAGTTTGCTGAGAGTATCTATTTTTTGATATACAGATAAAAATCCGCGTATACTCCTGCGGTAACATAATTTGCGACGAAAGCGTGAGTGAACGTAGCGGCAGGAGCACGCACAAGACGTAAGACGCAATAAACCGCTCGTAGCGAGGATTGCGACTTACGCTGTGCCCGCGGAAAGCGAAGCGGATTTTTACCATATAGAAAGCAAATTGTTCTGCTCAAAGGGACTTATTGGATAGCCTCTTTTTTAGTTTAACTTTTGAATGAAAACAACTTTTAGGTAATTAAATTCAGGGAACTCACGTGGTACTCGGAAATCCTTTGGTAGCCCAAATTCCTCAACGATTTTGTAACGTGTATTTGTTTCTTTAAATGCTTGGTCGATAAAGCCTTTGAATTTCTTCATGCCAAAGCTTGCATTGTTTGTTGAAGCGACAATGACACCATTTTTCTCGGTAATAGCGATTGTATCTATTAAAAGCTTTGGATAATCTTTCGCAGTCGAGAACGTCATTTGCTTCGTACGAGCAAAGCTAGGTGGATCTAATACAACCAGGTCAAATTTTAAGTTGTGGCGTTGTGCATATTTGAAATATTGGAACACGTCCATCACTTTGATGTCCTGTGCCTCGTAATCAATTGCGTTGACACTAAACTGTTCAATAGTTTTAGATAAACTGCGCTTTGCAACATCTACACTCGTTGTCTTCGTAGCACCACCAAGTGCTGCTGCGACTGAGAATGCGCCAGTGTAAGAGAACGTATTAAGCATGTTCGAACCTTTTGCGTAGCGCTCACGAATTGCAAGACGAACCTCACGCTGATCAAGGAAAATGCCTGTCATCGCACCGTCATTTAAATTGACTGCATAGTTCATACCGTTTTCTTTCACGATTAATGGGAATTCACCGGGTGTACCCATGACAAAATCATCTTGTTCTATATACTGCCCTTTACTATCAAAGCGTTTCTTCTCGTAAATCGCTTTATAATTTACAGTTTCAGAAAGTGCTTCATAGACAGCATCCTTGAAAGAGTATATGCCTTCACTATACCAGCTCACCATATAGTAGCCGTCAAAAAAGTCTATCGTTAAGCCACCGATGCCGTCGCCCTCACCGTTAAAGGCACGAAACGCCGTAGTGTTAGGATTGTTAAAGAAGCCTTCACGGTTTTGAATGGCTTTTTTGAATTTTTTTGCAAAGAATGCCGTGTCAATTTCTTCTTCGGCATCTGTTGTTAACAACCAGCCAATCCCTTTATTTTGTAAGCCGTAATAACCAGTTCCAATAAATCGATTGTGAATATCTAGTATGCGTAATAGAGCACCTTCCTCGGCAGGGAGTTTACGTGCATCGACTGCATCTTTTGAAATTAGTGGGTAGCCTTTTTTTAATGGGCCTGCAAATTGATTGTTGATTTGTAGTGCAATTGTTTGTGTCATGTTGTCATCCTTTAAAATGCATTTTGCTCTATTATCGCATTGTTTTAGGAGGATAGACAAATAATTTTATCTTTTTTCAGCAAATGGCATGACATCAGCTGAAAAAAGATAAGTCTCAGGACGTAATTACGATAAAGTGTAATTGATAAACGTTGCAATTTTTTCGACTGTTTCAATCGTAGCTTCCTCAAAATACTCCATTTTACTGAAATAACTGTGGATTAAACCAGGCATAACGATATGTTGGACCTCTACACCAGCTGCGGATAGTTTTTCTGCATAGCTTATGCCTTCATCGAACAGCACATCTGCTTCAGCCGCGAGTAAAATTGTTTTCGGTAAATCTCTAAAATCTTCTGCTTGAAGAGGTGACACTAAAGGATTAGATAGGTTATCTTCTGTTAAATAATGTCCTGTAAACCACTCCATTCCCACTGTGTCTAAACCGAAATGTGCGCCGAATTTCTCATAGGAATCCATTGTGAAATTGATGTTTGTCACTGGATAAATCAGGGCTTGTGCAGTAATTTTTGGTCCATTTTCTCGTTTTGCAATATGTGTCATAACCGTTGCTAAATTACCACCAGCACTATCACCAACGACGATTAAATGTGCCGGATCTCCCTGTAATTCTGCGGCATGTTCATATACCCAAATTAGCGCGTCGTATGCGTCATAAACAGGCGTTGGGAATGGGAATTCTGGTGCTAGTCGGTAATCAACCGATACAACGATAGCTTGTGATTTCTCAGCTAGTAGCTGACAACCGGCATCTGCTGACTCTAAATCTCCAAACACCCAGCCACCGCCGTGGTAGTACACAATGATTGGTAGTGTTTTTCCGTGGATAGGTGTGTAAATACGAACATTAATTTTTGCGCCATCGCGTACTGTTATTTTTTTATCTTCGATGGAAGCAAGAGTTGGTGTAAGCGAAGATTGCCATTTTGGAACAGTGCGTGAAGCTCTAGCCTCTGCTGGTGTCATTTCGTAATAATGTAACCCTGTATCATTTGCTTCTATGTAGCGAATTGCTTCGTTTGTTAATTGTGTCATCTTCATCATTCCTTTTTCGTAACGTTTGTAATTTTTATTATAAACTATTCTTATGAAAATACTAGGGATTAATATTGGAAAAGAAAATTATTTTAAAAGAAGGGAAATATTTCAGTTAGTATGCGAAAATATGTTTATAATATAGGGATATATCCAACTTGGAGGGACAAAATGATTTCATTAATTGTGGCACATGCCGAACAGCGCGTAATTGGCTATGAAAACGATATGCCTTGGCATTTGCCAGGGGAACTACAATATTTTAAGGCGCAAACGATGGGCAAGCCTATTATTATGGGGCGTAAAACGTTCGAATCTATTGGACGACCGTTACCTGGACGCCGTAACATTGTTATTACACGAAATGAAAGTTATAAAGCAGACGGTATAGAAACAGTGGCAAGTTTAGATGATGCACTTAAGCTTGCTGGGGATGTACCTGAAATTATGATTATTGGTGGGGAGCAAATTTTCCGACTTGCTTTGCCAATAGCAGATCGACTTTATGTAACAACAATTCATCATTCATTTCCTGGGGACACATATTTCCCTGAATACGAAGCGGATTTTGTTGAAGTTTCGGCACAAGAGCCAATAACAACACCAGAAGGCTACACATTCCAATATCGTATTTTTGAACGAAAATAAGAAATGCACGGTGTCAAAAGCACCGTGCATTTTTTATAAATAGAGATACACACAAGCATACATCGAGCCGCAGCCCGCTAATACGAAGAGATGCCAAATCATGTGATTGTATGGTAATGTGCGCCAAGCGTAGAATAACGCGCCAATGGTATAAAAAAGTCCGCCAGCTAACAGCAACGTAAAGCCGTTAAATCCAAGATAAGCATAGATAGGCTTTATGGCAAAAATAATGAGCCATCCCATCCCGATATAAAAAATTAAAGAAAGAATTTCAAAACGATTGATAAAGAAGCATTTAAAGGCAACCCCAAGAATCGCGAGGCTCCAAATAGTTATAAGTAATACGGTGCCCAATGTACCACCAATAGCAATCAGTAAAAACGGCGTGTACGTACCAGCTATTAGAATATATATCGATGAATGATCGAGAATTGCAAAAATGTGTTTGTATTTTTCCGGCATGCTATGTAGCAGGGTGGACATTAAAAACAGGATAATAACAGAAACTCCGAAAATACTAAATGTTGTGATTTGCAACGCACTGCCATTTTGAATGCCTGTTAAAATAAGCACAACAAGAGCCGGAATACTTGCAATAAAGCCTATTCCATGCGTAATTGCATTCCAAAGTTCCTCTTTCCAAGTTTTATAATCAAATGATTCAATCATAAATTCCACTCCTTTCGTTCCTAATATTACTATACCCCAATAATATGTATTCTACTATTTACATTTGTCATATGTTTTATGTGTTTTCTGTAATCTATACATACCAAGGTTTGAAGGGCTATTCGTTAAGAATTCGCCCTAGCATCCTCTAAACTACGACTGAACACAGCTACAGACTCTTGTTCCATTTCTTCTAACAGGTGTGCGTAAACTGTATGATAAAAGTCGCCCTCATTACGAGTTGCGGCTTTTTATTAAGTCTAGTACAAGATGTACCAGACCTTATTCAGACAGTAATCAGGTAATAAAAACAAAATAAAGGTAAAACCTATTAAATGTATGGATTAATTTACGTGATACTGTTCACAGCATTTGTTATGTTATACTTTAATTTACTAATTGTTTTGGAGGGATAACAGTGATTGAAAAAGTAAATCTTATGTCCAAATTTGACCTTATTCAAGAGTATTATCAGCCTAAGAACATTGCAAATGTAAATGATTCAGCATTTAAAATAGTTAAACTAAAAGGTGATTTCATTTGGCATCATCACGACGAATCTGATGAATTATTTTTAGTTATTAAAGGACAAATGAAAATAAAATTAAAAGATCAAGATGATATACATTTGGGTGAGGGTGAATTAGTTGTTATTCCAAAAGGAGTAGAACATATGCCGGTAGTTGAAGAAGAAGCTTATGTTGCTCTCATTGAGCCTTATGAATTATTAAATACTGGTAATGTACAAAGTGAACGATCTGTATATAAGGTTGAAACAATATAATATCTACAAATCAAAAAGGTTTCTAGTCACGATCAAACGAGCGTAGCATTTTGTTATTATCAAAATTGTATTACATACTTTTGTTCCCATCCTATATAAAATAGTAGTCGAAGTATTATAATGCAATATAAGGAGGTAATAACAATTTGTGCAGTAAGAGTTGATATGATTAAATACACAACAAAAGAAGATTTGGAAAAAGGAATATTAGAAAAGCGGGAGTCATATAATCCTAACACTCCATCTTTCGTATTAGTAGAGTTGCAAGAAGATATTAATAACTTAGTATTCGATGGTACTCAGAAAGTAGTATTAGTGAATGTAACATACTGATATTAAGGCATCCAGAAATGGGTGCTTTTTATTATGCTTTGTAGTCCAAAAGGTTACAATTATATCCATTTGAATTATGATTAGTTTGGGGGGGAATATATGACTTTGAAAAACAAAAAGAAAATTCTTAATATTTTTAGTGTAGTAAGTATGATAGTATCAACTTACTTTTTTATAAGACTTGTTCAAAAAAGACAGGATTGCACAAGTTCACTTTCTAATAACAGTATTGTATGTGGGTGCCGTAGTATTATCAATTGCGGGTGTTGTAACGCATTGGAAAAATAAATGAGACAGAATTTAGAATTAGCACGGATAGGAAGTTATCAGAAGTTATGTTCAATATGAGCATAGCTTTTTATTATGCCTAGAGAGGAAGTTTGTTTTCTTATAAAAAAATTATTTTTAAAGAGATAAATTACATATGTATATAAGCAGCCAATGATAATAGAACTTCACAGTCCCTTAACATATTTTTATTTTTTAATCTGTCTACCTAATAGGGAGCATATCAATTAGCCTAGCTGGTCTTATTTGTATTTGTTCGGATGAATTTGTCTATGTAAAGTATTAGCTCCAAAGAAAAGAAAGATAGCACCAGCTATTCTTAAAATTATGTTTTTTATCAAAGCATCATCGATAGTTATGGCTATAAGTGAACTTCCAAATAAAATCATCATGAATCCAAACAAACCTTTTTTGAACCTCAATGTTTAGCCCCTTCCTCGCCGCATGCTGTTAGCAATAATGCTGATAGTGCTCCGATTTAAAATGATTACTTCTTCTGTAAATACCTCCCTTGATATAACCATTTTAGGAAAATATGTAATGAATGTATACATAAAAAAACAGACAACATTAATTGTTATCTGTTAATCCATTTTTAATGGAAAAGTAAAACTGAAAGGAAAATATTATTTAATAGAAATTTTGTGCTTCTCACTAAGAAGTATTGTATCGTTTACTTTAACAACAATATTTAAAGTTAAGAATCCGCCGATTTTTACATTTATTTTTGACACAGTACCATCAGTTTCTATAATTTCACCCTTTAATTTTATATAAGGGGTAATTTTTTTGAACATATTGTCTCTGCTTTTTTTATCCACTACTTCATTATTAATATAAAGAACTTCTTCATTCATTGCATTTATTATTCGAATGATGTGTCCTTTATATTCTATTTGCCACACTTTAAACGCTTCTTTTTCTAAATCCTCTGTTGCATTTTTCCATTCATCTCTTAGTTCTTCTCGTAAATTTTTAAACAAGATATTGCCTCCATAAAATCTATTGATTATTTCATAGTTTAAGTTCTATATTTTCAAGGTATGTGCGAGTGTCCATTTAGAACCTTGATTAATATATGTAGTTTCATTTTATAGAAAATACTTACAATAGTACATAGAAAAAGACATAAAACCATAATTTAGTTATCTACTTTAAAATAGTTTTTTAATTGTCAGTTTCAATGACGGATAACGTGGCTTCATAATTAATGGTTTAGGTTTTTTATTTTAATAGGTTTAACTCCAGCTAAATAAAGTTGGATTATCAACAAAAATGAACGATCTACTCAATAAAAGAAACTGTTTACTGCGTTATAAGAAATCTGCATAATTAGAAGAGGTATTAACAAATGTAACAGCTTAGCTTTCTAAATAATCAAAAGGATTTTTGATGAAAACTTCGATGAAATTTTCGAAGGAGTAAGCGACGATATTAAAGATGACTTTTATGACCGCAATTAAAGCATGAAAACCTGAAAATTATTAAAACAAAGTCAGAAACAAAAACCCTATCCCTTAAAGGGGGAGAGGGTTTTCGTCTTGCTCGAATTTATTAATTTCAGCTAAAAGTATAAAACGATTCATATCATCACTTTCCGGTTTATACTTACCGGAAAGATAATCATCCATAATCTCATCTTTTTCCTTAATGAAGGCATCTTTAAATTGTTTAATTCCACGACTTCACCTCGATTGCACATCTATTTCATTTTGTTCTTCACGGTCCCAAATAATTAACAGCAGCTATTTAGTAAGATGCTTTTCTTTTCAGAACGTTTTCTATTACGCTCAAATCATTACTTACTGAATAGATAGTTTCTTGATTACCTTGAGTTGATAAAGCATGTAAAGAACCGCCGAATACAGCTCCGCCATCAATTCCGATTTTAGTACCACATGGGGATATCCACACCTTATCACTTCCATCTTCATTCAGTTTATCAGTAGTTGTATGCCCAAATACGATTGTTTTACCGGTTTTGTTTTTTGCATTGTGGAAGGGTCCGCGGATCCAATAGAAGTCTGATTCATTCGTGTCCTTCCAATTATCCAATAATAAATTAACACCTGCGTGAACAAATATGTAATCTCCCCACTCTAAACAAAGAGGGCGACTTCTAAAAAAGGCAAGTTCATCCTTAAATTTTTCACGAACCATATCTGCGATTTCTTGAGGTCTGTATTTACTTACTACATCTTCACCGAAGAACGAACGTAACGTATCCTGACCGCCATGTGGATGATGGTTAATATAGAATTTGATAGGCTCTTCATCCGAATCCAAAGGTTTGTCGATAGAATCTACAGGTTCTTCAAGCCACTCTAAGAACATTTTTTCGTGATTGCCACTTAACACAATTGCTCCGTATTTCTTTTGTAATTCTTGAGCTAATTTAACAACAGCATAAGAGTCTTCACCTCTATCGATTAAATCCCCAAGTAATACTAATTGCTGATGATCTGGATTCCATTTTTTTAATAATTCTTCGAACATCTTAATTTTTCCGTGAATATCACCAATTACAAATACATTTTCCATTATGTCGTACCTCTCTGTTTTAATTCGATTTATCTGTAGCAATTATATTATATTTTTTCCGGCTGAAAAACCGATTTATGAATGTGGAAATTATTTAGCTATAAAAATGAAAGATTGTCAATTTTCATTCTATAAAACGTGTTTTAGAAGACGGGTTGGCTAAAGATAATTACTTATACATTGGTATGTATTATCTATCGGTATATTGATTTTTAGCTTCCACTGTGAAAAAAGGTCAATCAAAATCATATCATCTCTAATATTTTAGAGTAGAGAGGATTTATTTTTTTGATATATATGATAATCTTGCTAAGAAGATTGTGAAGAAATCTACTTAAAATAAACAATAGAAGATATATGAAGTATCTGCTGAAATAGGAGACTGAAATGTTCACTATACAAACATATTTATTTAATCCGGAATATGACGTAGACAAAATGCACTTAAAGAAATATATATTACTTGATGAAGTAGATTTCAACGATGAAGCGCAAAGTCTATACGGCATTGTTAAGATTTCTGATGGACAACAAACATTCACCAGTTCAAATGAGTGGATGCCGCAATATTGGTTTATCTTCTTACAAGTGCTAAACGGGGCTTTTCGTGACGGAGAAGACCATTGGGAATTTCCATCGTTATTACAGATGTCTTTAGATGGTGAGCTGATTACGCTTCAACAAGACGATGAAATATTTATATTTCCTGCTCAACCTTTTGCACAAGCTGTGGCAAATTATCTTGAGGGCTTTATCCAAGTCTGTCCAAATTATTTTTCTCATACATATCCTGACAATGCAGTTGCAGTAAAATAGGGAGAGCCTACATCAATTTATTAACTATTTTCTATAGAGGTACGGTAGATGGAAAAGGAGAGGTTTTATGCATAGAGAAATATTAAAACAAAGAATATTAAGTGAACCATCTAAATGCATTTCTTATTTGGAGGAACTAATTAGCGCAAATAAATTTAACGATGGTGAAGCGTTGGGAATATCGCTGCTTCTCATTAAAAATGGGCCCGAAAGATTAACGGATGAACAATGGTATGCCTTTATTGAAAATGGTTTATTACCACATAATTATGTAGAGAAATGCGAAAGATGTACTGACCATATTCATTGGTCAGATATGTTCAGTGCTATTTTTATAAATAAAGATCATCTATGTGCTTACTGTAGTTATTTAGAAAATAAAGATTAAGTCTTTTGCCTTCCACATTCATCTGTGAAGGGCTTTTATGTTCTTTGAAATGCACTGTGTCAAGAAGTGCTTTTTAATGTAAGGATATATTTTTATAATTGACCAAAAAAAAGATTGAAGCTTATTAGCTGCAATCTCACTCACACTCGATATTTATTAGCCCTCAAACAGCCCGATTTCGCCCTCAATCAGCCTTGAAACCATGCTTTTCTATGCATATCTTGCATCGACGTGTTGATATTCAAGTGAACTGGTTAAGGGAAATTGGTTTCAAGCATGCTGATTGTTATTTCAAATGGATGGAAATCGCCGTATTTGGGGTAGTAAAATAATTTACTTCGGTACATACCGGTTGTTGGAATTTGATCCCATATTATGATTTATTGAAAGGACACCAGAGGAACAACAAGGTTTAGTATGATTAGGGTGTATTATGTATATATTATACTAAGCGTAATAAAAATAAATTTGTAATAAATTTCAAGTTAAAAGTGTCATGCCGAATTCCCAACTGCCATTGAGTTATTTATTAGACAAGACGAACAGAAAAAGCTATAGTATCAAAGGAAAAGACTACGGTAGACACTCAAAATGTACTTGGCAAATGACAAATGTCATGTTTACAGATGGAAACTATTGTCGATATAATAATATTTAATGAAGTAAAAGGATGTGTCAACATGGGACGAATTCATATTGTAACAGACTCAACTTGCGATTTGACCAAAGAAGAAGTAGAAAAACATGGTATACATATCGTGCCGTTAACGGTTCAAATCGATGGGAAAACGTATACGGACGGGGTTGATTTAGAGCCTCAATCATTTTTAGGCTTAATGAAGGGTTCTAAAGAATTACCAAAAAGTTCTCAACCAGCACCAGGTAAATTTAAAGAATTGTATGATGAACTTGGAAAAGATGGCGATCAAGTTATTTCAATTCATATGACAGGTGGCATGAGTGGGACAGTGGAATCTGCTCGTCAAGCTGCACAAATGACAGATGTAGATGTCACAGTTGTGGATTCTCGTTACATCGCATTTGGTCTTGCTTTTCAATTACGCGAAGCGATTAAAATGCGTGATGCAGGGGCAAGTGTGGAAGAAATTATTGCACGACTAGATGAGGTACGTGCAGGTACACATTTATATGTCATTGTAGATACACTTGAAAACCTAATTAAAGGTGGACGTATTGGTAAAGGTACTGGTTTTATCGGTTCACTTCTTAATATTAAAGTTATTGCGAACTTGGAGGGTGGCGTGTACAATCCGGTTACAAAAGTGCGCAGTCATAAGCAAGTGGTCAATTACTTATTTAAACAATTCCAAGCGGATACTGCTGGCAAAACAGTGAAGGGTGTTGGAATTTCACATGCTGACGGTATGACGACAATGGGTAGTCCGTTGAAAACACTGATTGAAGAAACTGGCTTTAAAGATGTCGAGATTGCCTTTACATCGCCGATTATTTCTACACATACAGGTCCAGGTGCTATTGGCTTTATTTATTTCGCAGAATAATTTGATGAGAGCTAGTACATCTTGTTATGGATGTACTAGTTTTTTTATGAAGCTCACTAAATTACGATTACCCTTTAGAAATTATTCAATTTCTAAAGGGTAACAAGCTTTTCATACGTTCATAAACTATTTATAATGAAGATAACAGCAAATAGATGGAAGGTGGTCAAATGAACATTTGGCGAGTTTTCTTGTCATGTTTGATCGTCTTAGTACTAAGTGGTTGTACCATTTCAATTGATGAACCGGATCCGCAAGCTGAACGAGTTGAAGAACAGACAGATACAGAACAAGAAACGACAAATGATGTAGAGCAGACGCAAGAAGAGGGTGAGCCCTCAAAGAATGCATTGACGAAATTTTTTGAGCATTTTTTTGACCCATCAACAGAGGATTCCCCGAGTGTGGATGTTGAAAAAGCGAAGCCACTGCATTACTTGGCGCTAGGCGATTCTTTAACGGATGGTGTCGGTGATGAGTATAATCAAGACGGTTATGTTGGAAGATTAGCTGGCACACTGCAAACTTGGTCTTCGATTTCAGAAGTTGAAATTGAAAATCGGGGAAAACGTGGTCGTCGCAGTGATCAGCTACTAAAATTAATCAAAAAAGGGCATTATGATGAGGAATTACAACAAGCGGGGCTTATTTCGATGACGATGGGTGGCAATGATGTCATGAAGGTCGTCAAACAAGACTTATTCAACTTGAAGCGTGATGCCTTTGATGCGGAATTACTTGCTTATAAGGAACGCTATAGTAAAATTGTAGACAACATTCGAGCAAAAAATCCAACGGCACCATTGTTGCTTATAGGATTTTATAATCCTTTCTCGATTGTGACAAGAGAGGCAAATGAATTCGATACGATTATTACTGAATGGAATCGAATTATCGAGGAAATTGCGAGTAAAGATACCAATGCTTGTTATGTATCAGTGGAAGATTTATTTGATTCGAATGAAGAGCTTGTCTATCATACAGATTTCTTCCATCCCAATGCAAAAGGATATGAAAAGATGACGGAGCGCATCGTTGCAAGTATGGAACTATGTGGTATGGAACAAAAGATCAAACAGGAAATAGGCTTCGAGGAGTGACATAATGAATAAATGGAAAATCGCATTTTTTGCGTTAGCAGGCACGATACTTTTTGCGATCATCCTCGTCGTATATTTAGCTACGAAACCAGTAGATGATGTAAATTTAACGAAGAGTTCTGAAAGTGATGCAACGGAAGGAAATGTACTTGTTGTCCAAACAACAACTAAGGAATTTGAATCCATTTCGAAAAAATTCTTAAAAGATGCAGCGAAGGGTTCGCCATTACCAATTGATTTTTCAGTTGGCGATGATATTCAACTAAAAAGTAAGTTAACGGTTTTTTATACGGAAATCCCAATTACAATGAATTTTGAGCCTATTGTCGATGAGAGTGGCAACATTACGTTGAAACAAACGGGGATGAATGTTGGTTTACTAAATATTCCACCGGAGACTACGATGAAAATAATGAAGGATACGGTGGAATTCCCTTCATGGATTACAGTGAATCCGAATAAGGCAGAAATATACGTTGACTTATCACGTATAAATATTGCCTCGGGTTCTCGTGTTCGTGCGAAAGAATTAGACTTAGCGAACGATAAAATTTTACTTGAAATCATTGTACCAGCTGAATAGGGAGTGAAGATAAATGGCAACAAAATACGCAACATTTGCGGGTGGCTGTTTTTGGTGTATGGTCAAGCCATTTGATGAAACACCAGGTATTGAAGCAGTCATTTCAGGCTATACTGGTGGGCATGTAGAAAATCCAACATATGAACAAGTATGCTCAGAAACAACAGGGCATCTAGAAGCGGTTCAAATTACGTTTGATGATGATATTTATTCGTACGAGCAGTTACTAGCAACGTTTTGGACATTGATTGACCCAACGGATGCCGGGGGGCAATTTTTTGATCGTGGAGAATCCTATACAACTGCGATTTTCTATCATGATGAAGAACAACGTGTACTGGCTGAGCAGTCGAAAGCTGATTTAGCGGCTTCTGGTAAGTTTGATAAGCCTATTGCAGTGAAAATTTTACCTGCGGACAAGTTTTATCCGGCAGAAACATATCATCAATACTACTACAAGAAAAATCCGACGCATTATAATCGCTATTCTGTTGGCTCGGGTCGTAAGGCGTTTCAAGAAAAGCACTGGGGGCACAGAAAATGAATAAAGAAGAGCGTTTAAAAGAATTAACTGAAATGCAGTATTATGTCACACAAAAAAATGGGACAGAACCACCATTTCAAAATGAGTTTGATCAGCAATTTGCCGATGGAATCTATGTAGACATCGTATCTGGGAAACCCCTTTTTAGCTCACTCGATAAATTCGATGCAGGCTGTGGCTGGCCAGCTTTTGCAAAACCTATTGCTAAAGAAGAAGTGATAGAACATTTTGATACGTCACATGGAATGCGCCGCGTGGAAGTGCGTAGTAAAGAGGCTGATTCGCATTTAGGACATGTCTTCCCAGACGGACCAAGAGAGCTTGGAGGCTTACGTTACTGCATTAACTCTGCAGCACTGCGTTTTATCGCAAAAGAAGATTTAGAAAAAGAGGGCTATGGAGAGTACTTAGCGCTTTTTAAATAATTATGGACTCCCAGAGTGTTTTGCTCCGGGAGTTTTTTTATGTGAAAATTGAATTAGGGTCAATGCAAAAAAGAATGCCCTCCAAAAGAGAGACATTCTTTCATTACTAAACTTTAAATTCACTTACGACACTGTGCAAACTATCAGCTTGATGAGCTAGTTCAGTTGCTGCAGCATTAATTTCTTGCATCGAAGCTGAGCCTTGTGTTGCAGCCGCGGCAGATGTTACCGTATTAGCTGCTGTTTGCTCTGCAAATGCATTAACCTTGACGAAATCACTCGCAACAGCATTGCTATATTCAAGGGTCATAGCAATTTGCTCAACCATTGCCGCGATAATTTTCGTTGTTTCGTTTGTTTGCGTTAAGATGTTGGACAATGATTGATTCGTTTCGTTTGTTACTTCAACTCCTCGTTGAACAGACGATACACCTTCATGGTTTTGTTCGATAATTGATGACACTTCATTTTGAATGGATGTAACTATAGTTGTGACTTCCTTTGCGGCTGTTTGTGACTGTTCGGCAAGCTTACGAACTTCATCAGCGACAACAGCGAAGCCGCGTCCATGTTCACCTGCACGGGCTGCTTCAATCGCAGCATTTAACGCAAGGAGATTTGTTTGTTCGGAAATAGCGGTAATCGTTCCAATAATGGATGTAATATCTGCTGATTTAAGACCAAGTGCCTCAACAGTAGAAGTTGTAGAAGCCATCGTAACTTCAATTGATTGTATAACTGCAGTAGACTGCTGAACTGAGCGACTACCTTTATCGGCAGCTTGTTGCATGGCTAGTGAAGCTTGCTGTACAGCATTGGCATTTTCGTTTAGGGTATGCATTGAGTGCTCTAAATCATTCATTTTTTGCTGCGCACTATTCATACTAAAAATTGTATTTTCACTATCACTTGCAATATCTGCTGTTGCATCCGCAATATTTTGAATTGTACGAGCATTATCTTCAGCAAGTGCCATTAATTCTTGACTACTTCCTGAAACGTTGTTTGCAAGCTCACCTACACGTTTTATCAAGTTGGAAATAGAAACTATTAATGTGTTCGTTGACGTAGCGATTGTTGAGAACTCATCATTGCTACGAATAGGTACTCGACGAGTTAAATCGCCACCTGCCTGAGCTATATCAAGGATTGAATCGTTAATGGCGCGCGTATTATTTTTTAATGATTTAAATAATATAAAGCCAAAGATGATTGTTGCAATAAGGCCAAACAATGTTAATACAAAAAATGATGTGATTGAAAGATTAATTTGAGTTTTAAGTGTACTTAATTTTGTTTTGTTGGACTCGTCCATTAGTGAGTTGATGGATTCAATGTTATTATCAATATGAGTTTTCATGGATTCCCCAGTACCATTAATCATGAGTTTGCGAGCTTGTTCGAGACCGAGTTCATCACGCATGACCATGATATTTTCTGAGTACGTTAGGTAGTTTGTATAATACTGATCTATTGCTTGTATATGACTAAACTCAAGATCTCGGTCTTCGAAATTGTCGTGTAACGATTTTATTTTCTTATTAATAGTGTCTATTTTCATATTATAAGATGTAGAGTAGCTTCCGTTTCCTGTAATTAAGTAAGCTTGTTCTAAGGTTGTTAACTTCGCAATTTCGTAAGCAAGTTGGTTAAGAGTTAGTTGCTCTTGGACATTTTTCTCAGTAAAATCCTTCATTTGCTGCTGAAGATTTATAATATTGACGTAAGATAATACACCCATTGCAGCATTAATTAAAATAAGAAGTGTAAAGATAATAAGTACTTTCCCTCGAATTAAATGATAAAAGCGTTGTTGCTTTTTTTTCATAGAAGGGGGATTGGGTTTAGTCGTTTCTTGATCATTGCGGGTCTTTTTTCTGAATTTTTTCGATCCAAAGATAGATGAGCTTTTCTTCTTTGCGATATCTTTGCTATTTAAGTTTTCCACCGCCATCACCTTCCTGTTATTTTTGAATTGTCGAATTATATTTTACCCTATTATGGTAGTATAATCCATTGAAAATTCACAAAATTTTCATTTTTTACTTAAAAAGCAGACTTTTTTAGTATGGTGAATGACAAACTACGTAGTAATAATAAGATAAGAAATTTACTGTTAGGTATTTCTTCATATGGAAAATCAACTTTTTTTTGTGACGAACACGCTTTTTTTTGATAAACTAACGAAAAGTATATTGGTAATGAAGGGTGGCACTTTTCTTTTATGAAAAAGAGCTTTTATTTATTTGTTTTAACATTTCGTGGAGGGGATTGGTCAGATCCAAAAGTACGTTTTGCCGAGGAAGTTTTCTACGAACATAATTTTCCTAAGCAATGCATGGATTTCAATGAGCTTTCATCCTATATTGAAATGTATGCTACGGAAAATTTAACGACAGAAACATTTGATAATCTTTGGGATTTATATGAAGAGTATGTAAAAAGGGCTTAAAAAGTAATTTTGTTCTTTTCTTTCTAGATGCTAGACGTCTATCATTGCTAAAAAGTTAGAAACAAAGTATCATTTACAATGATAAATTATAGAGATGAGGGATTGCGGTATGAGTATTCATATTAATGCAAAAAAAGGCGAAATCGCTGACACTATTTTACTTCCAGGAGATCCACTACGTGCGAAATATATCGCTGAAACTTTCTTAGAAGATGTTACTTGCTATAACGAAGTACGTAATATGTTTGGTTATACTGGTACGTATAAAGGGAAGCGAATTTCTGTACAAGGTACTGGTATGGGTGTACCATCAATTTCCATTTATGCAACTGAGCTTATGCAAGAATATGATGTACAAAAATTAATCCGTGTAGGAACTTGCGGGGCAATTCAAAAAGACGTAAAAGTACGTGACGTAATTTTAGCGCAATCAGCGTCATCTGATACACGTATTAATCAGGTTATCTGGGGCGGTAACATTGACTTCGCACCAACTGCAAACTTCGATCTATTACACAAAGCATATATGGCTGGACAAGCAGCAGATCTTAACTTAAAAGTAGGGAACATTTTCACAGCGGATATGTTCTATTCAGAAGAAAATCAAAACGAAAAATTAGCAAAATACGGCGTACTAGCTGTCGAAATGGAAGCAGCAGCACTTTATACGTTAGCAGCGAAATTTGGTCGTAAAGCGCTTGCAATTCTAACAGTAAGCGATCACATCGTTACTGGCGAAATAACTACGTCAGAAGAGCGCCAAACTACTTTTAATGACATGATAGCTGTTGCATTAGAAGCGGCAATTCAAGAGTAAGCGTAGCAAGGGTTTTAGTGTTGGGGATTTTTGAAAAGTGTCCAAAAGTGTTCGAACATAAAATTTAATACCTGAAAATACTCAATGAGTGACTAGATAAACTAGAGCTTGTTGGGTATTTTTTATTTACAGTGAGATTAACAAAGTACTCGCTTGTTCCTTTTGTTCTTTGGCAACATGAGAGTACGTATTGATAGATGATAGGTGATTTGACAGACAGCCCTACCACTTCGATTCCCACACCAAGAATTAAAAATATAGTGATTGTCTAAGTTTACAAGCTTTTATTTTTTTGTCCAACTTAGTGTAGCCTACTCACGATTGTGAGAGCATAACAAAAGGACTTGGGTATATGAGGTTTTAAACGCACAAGCCCTAGATTAAAGCGTGATGGTTATTGTTACGAATGTCAAAAATGACTCATAAAATTATTTTTTCTCCAAGATTATCTAAATCTCTTTTGCAGTTAAAAATAATAAGTATTCTATGAGACCTTTCTGTAACTCGACCAAAGTCCACAACTTGATGAACCTCAATTACATCATTCGCATATTGTTTTGCAGTGTTTCTTACTTCGCCAATCTTTTCACTAATACTGTCAATAGATTCCCAATGTACAATATTAAGCTCGGTGAAAATTTGATATGTTTCAATGTTCAAGTCATCATCTCCCTATATTATTAGTTATCGTTTTTGGATAGAGCATTAGAAAATTAATCTCTATTATTACGGGCTCTTTCCTTAAATAACTGAAAATTTCATCTATAGGGAATCATAACATAGCTGTGAGTTAGTTGGTAGATAAATGGTAAATGTGTATTGATAGAGATTGGCTGTTACAACAGGAGTTAAGGGCTAAACCACTAAGTTTACATGAGCAGCTTATCAAACTCTTAAAGGGGTTTAACGAGCCAGTGAAGTTTGATAGTGGAGCAGAGGAATCATTCGCTCAAGTTGTCTTATTGTTGCTTCAAAACCATGTGAGGAGCTAAGGAAGTATTATTGTGAAAGTGCGAGAGCATAACAAAAGGACTTGCAAATATGAAAATTAATCATAAAGACAAGTCCTTGGATTGATGGTTTTGTAAAAATTCGTTGTTGTTTCGAGAATTGAATTTTTTAAAATTGCACCCTTAATAATTCAAGAAAATAATTATTGATTAATATGTTTTATAACTTCCCAGGTTGCTGTTCCTTCAGCGTCGTCAAGTTTTTTCCATATTTGACCGTCTGTTTTGTCGTATAAATAAAGCCAACCATCATTCACGACTAATTCATATTTTTCATTAATAACATCCCCTGAATTAATTGAACTAGATATATATAAACCTGAACTATCAATAGCACCTGATATTTTATAAGAGCCAAATAAAAAACAGCCCCCAAATATAATGCTTGATAAAATAATTGCTATACTCTTATTTTTATCCATGTAATTCCCTCACTTCTTTAACAACTGAATAATTAATCATTTATTAAAGTGTATCATACTTACAAATATTGGCACGGAATGAATGTGTATGACTAACAAGAATAAATTGCTTAAATTGAATGACAGCTCATCAGCAGTCTTTCATAGAAGTTGTCTGTTATAGTGTTGGCATTTCAAATTTACCGAAGTTCTTTTGCTTCACTATAAAAAATCCTCTAAATTTCACCTGCCCAAACATAGACTTAATTGAATTAGATATCTTCTTTGCTAGTAACATATTATTATTAATCGGCTTTGTGGTTAATATTTCCTTTAAGTGGTGTAAGATTGTATTTAGGGGGTGAGCGCATGGAGAAAACGATTTATAAAAATGAAGAGGGTAGACTGAAAATATTAGGGCATTATGAAAATTACTTAAAGTCCTTTGAGTTTGAGATTGAACGTGTTCAGGTAAATACTTCTTTTGGGGAAACGCATTTGCTAGTAGTTGGTCCAGAAACAGGTAAACCATTGTTTATATTTCAAGGAGGTAATTGTATAAACCCCATGACATTATCATGGTTTAAACCTTTATTTGATCAATATAGAATTTATGCGCCAGATACTATTGGTCACCCAGGACATAGTGTTCAAAATAGAATTTCTGGTAAGGATGATAGTTTTGCTCGATGGACAACGGAGCTAATGGATTATTTTAAGATCGAGAGATGTGCTTTTTTGGGTCCGTCCTTTGGCGCTGGAATAATTTTAAGATTGGCTGCTTTTATTCCGAATAGGATAGAGTGTGCTATTTTAGTTTCGCCAGCAGGATTAAAGCTAGGATCTAAAGTAGAGATGGTTAAAGATATCTTAATTCCAATGCTCATGTATAGAAATACTTCTTCAGAAAAATACCTTGAAAAAATCACGAATAATATGTCGGCTAATAGTATGGAGGAAATAGATAAGTTAATTATTGGGGATATTTTTCGTTATGTAAAACTTGAGCAAGAAATGCCTAAATTAACAACTAAAAAAGAATTGCAACACTATCATTCTCCCACGCTAGTTATTGCTGGTGAACAAGATATATTCTTTCCTGAAAAGGAGGTTAAAAAGAAAGCTGAAGAGGTAATTCCAAATTTAACAGTTTTTCAATCTTTCAATATGGGACATTTTCCTTCTGAGGATCATTTAACAAGAATAAACAATGTAATCAGAAAATTTTTAGGTGATTATTACTAAACAAGCTTTTTTGTTAAGAGTCAATTTTAAGTTTAGAAAGTACATCACATTTAAATGAAATATGAATATAGCATTGGAGGTTGAGAGGATGAATGTTGAATTAGTAAAAATGGAACTAAGGGATGTCCATTTACTTCAAGCAATGCAAAAGAAGGCATTTCAGCCACTGTTGGATAAATACAAAGATTATGAAACAAACCCAGTCAATGAATCGCTTGAACGTTTGACTGAAAAAATACTGTCTAGCTCTTTCTTCAAAATTACAGCGGATAATGAAGTTGTTGGTGCAATACGAATTGTTCAACGTAACAATAGTAATTGGATTAGACCTATCTTTATTCTACCAGAATACCAAGGGAAGGGAATTGCACAAAAAGCTATGATATTAGTAGAGGACCTATTCTCAGAGTACAAAACATGGCAACTCCAAACGATATTACAAGAAAAAGGGAACTGCTATTTATACGAAAAAATGGGTTATAGAAGGACTGATTTTGAGCGTCCTATTAACAGTAAAATGACTATAATTGGTTATAAAAAATAGAGTTGGTGTTTTGGACCAACTCTATTTAATATCGATTATTTAAATTTATTAAAACATGATCATCAGCACTTTTCCTTGAACATTTACTTTTGGGATATGTTGTTGTAAGAAAGAGATGATGTGAGGATCCTCACTATATACTTGAAAATCACACTGGATATATTGAGTATTTATTTCTTTGAGATAGTCGAGAAGTAATGAATAGTTTTTTCCATTTGTCTCAACGTTAACGAAGAAGGGGAGTGTAATTTCCTTGGGGCAGTGAATGCCTCTTGTAAAATATATTTGATGTAATGGAAAATAGCGAATGGGTAACTGCCTATTGCAAGCTATAATACATCTCATTAGATCATCACCTTAGTTCTGTTTTCGATTATAACTAGTATAACCTGCTTCAATTTGTTTATTTAATGATTAGCACTTATTGCTTCACTTGCAAACCTAGTAACTTTGAGAAACCAATTGCTTGGTCAGCTGAAACTACACATCCGTCCAAACTTTCTGGTGTCACATTGAGTACTTCATATGTACTAGTACTAAGATCTATCCCTTTAAGAGATGTATGATAAAAGTCAGCTTTGTTAAGATCACAGTTGTCAAACTTTATCTTGTTAAATTCACAATCATAGTAATTGGCGCTTTGTAATGTTGTTTGATTGAAAATTACTTGTTTAAAACGAGCTTCTACAAAATTACTGAAATTCGACATGCAATTTTCAAATGAAACATTACCAAGAGTGGCTGCCGAAAAATCTACACCCATTAATTTGCAACCTTTAAAAGTAACTCTGTGTATGATGCCCTCTTTAAAGCAAGCATTTGACAGATCACAGTTTTCAAAAACAATATCTACCATGTCGATTTTCTCAAAACGACTATTTATGAACGTTGCATTTTTAAAAATGATTGTTGATAGCACGGCTTTATCAATCTCTACATTATCAATTTCTGCATTGGAAATTGTACAGTTTGATAAATATGGTTCGTCTTCTTGATAAATATCTTGGAAATCTCTATTTGGTAAATTAGCTTGGGTTTTTGGAAGTTCAATTTTGAAATTTTTGGTCATAATATCACCTATCGCCTTCTATATTTATTAAAAGTAATAAAAACCATTGTATGTTAGATAAGACTTTTTAACAATTCAAAGCCTATGAGTATTGTTTTGCTAAGCAAAAATGTAGTGATAGGTACTATTAACGATTCAATTTATGTGATTAAGATATGGAATGAACGTTGTTCTAAGATGATTGTCACTCTTTAGGTGAGTAGTCAACCTTACAATAGGACATTAGAGTAGATACATAAAAATCACATAGATGGTCGCCTTCCTAATCTGTATTTAGCTGCTTATAAAAGTACAGTACAAGGGTATTAAGGTGCATAAAATAGAATTATCGACAATTTTTATATGTATTATAAAGATTGTTGTTAAGATTACGGCTGTGACGAAGGGGGTATAGAAAAAGTTAATAGTGGTATTCGTTACATGCCGATTACAATACTTGTAATCGGTTTTATTTATGAGAATAATTGTACTTCATCGTTATTATAACAGTGATCTAACCAGCCGAATCTAAAAAAACTAATATGAAAGGAGGAGGGGAATTGGTATTAATACGTAAAAAATTAGTAACAGTTGCACAAGCTACAAAAGTGACGAATGGGAAAAATAATGCAAAAAAATTTATAGTTGTCCATGAAACCGATAATACAAATGCAGGGGCCGATGCAGACGCACATGCCCGATTACAAATTAACGGTAATAGTAGGGATGCAAGTTGGCATTGGCAAGTAGATGAAAATGAAGCGGTACAATCTTTCGAACATTTTTGGGCTTGTTGGGCTGCTGGAACTTTTACAGGTAATAACCAAGGCATTCATGTTGAGATTTGTGTGAACAGAGATGGAGATTTTAACAAAGCGTTACAAAATGCCGCAAGCCTCGTTGCTAAAATCATGAAAGAAGAAAACATCCCAATAAGCAAAGTTGTCCAGCATAACTATTTTAGTGGGAAAAATTGTCCGCGCAATATCCGCGCTGGAAAAGTATCTTGGTCGACATTCTTACAAATGGTTTCAAATGCAAATTCTGTACAGCCTGAGAAACCGATAACAGATTCTAAGAAGTATCGCATTCAAACAGGCACATACAGCGATCGGAAGGTGGCAGAAAGTGTGGTAGACGTCTTAAAGACTCGTTTTGGCTGGATTGCTTACGTCGAGCAGGATAGGAACAATTTTCGCGTAAAAACAGGTACATTTGCGGGTATAGCAGCAGCGCAAAATGCCGTAAATAAAATAAAAACCGCAAGATTAGCGCAAGTGACGTATATTCTTGAAGCATAAGGAATAAAAAATTAACGATTCTGTCGAACATTGTTTGAAAAAGTTTGACTGTTGCAATTAAATGCGTACAATAGAGTGGTAGGAAGCGTGCAAGCTAGACTTAAAAAGGTATTTATATAGTAGAAGTGGCAGGACAATTATTACTTAAGTAATAGTGATTCTAGACTAGTATTTCATAGTTAGTTGAAAGAAAAAGACTGTCGTGAAATTTTGACAGTCTTTTTCTTTTCGTCTTCTCTATAACCTGTTAAGATGGTAGTAGTGTGACAACAAGTTAGTGTATATGAGAGTGGTGACAATCAAGATGGATGAACAGAAAAAAGATAGCTTAGAACAACAGGAGCATACGCCGCAGGAAGAAGTAAAACCAGCGGGGAAATTTATTCAGATCAAACCGTTTAAATTTATTATGCTTATGTTTCTAACGATCTTAATTACCGCGGGCTTAACGATTTTTGCGTTAACTTTCGGTGAGAAGAAAGTAGTAGAAGTAAAAGTACCAATTGAACGTGCAGAATTTGCGACACTATATGAAGCATTTGATGAGCTTAAAAGCAAATACTACAAAGATATTGATGATGAAAAAGTGATTGAGGGTGCCATCAACGGTATGTTCGATGCATTAGATGATCCATATTCTGATTTTATGGTGAAAAATGAAGCAGATGATTTTAATACTGGCTTATCGTCTAGTTTCCAAGGAATCGGTGCAGAAATTCAGGAACGTAACGGCTTTATTACAGTCGTGTCACCAATAAAAAATTCACCTGCAGAAAAGGCAGGGTTATTACCAAAAGATATTATTTTAACAGTTGATGGTAAGAGCATTCAAGGATTTAGTGCATCTGAAGCAGTTGCATTAATTCGTGGAGAAAAAGGTACACCTGTTAAGTTAACTGTAAAACGTGGAGAAACAGCTGAGCCAATTGCAATGACTATTGTAAGAGATGAAATTCCTGTTGAAACGGTTTACGGTGAAATGCTTGAAGGGGACATTGCGCACATTCAAATCACATCCTTTAATGAAAGTACGGCAAAAGAGTTAACAACTATTTTAGCTGAGTATAAAGGAAAAGGGATGAAGGGTATTGTCTTAGACCTTCGCCAAAATCCTGGCGGTTATCTGGATCAAGCTGTTGAAATTGCGAATTTATTTGTAGCTGAAGGAAAAACAATTGTACAAGAAGTAAAAGGGAAAAACGAAGAATCAGTTGTGATTAATGCAGCTGGCGGTGAAAAATACAATTTACCTATGACTGTGCTTATTGATGGCGGAAGTGCATCGGCTTCTGAAATATTAGCAGCTGCGTTAAGTGAATCTTCTGGTGTTAAAATTATCGGTGAAACTTCATTCGGTAAAGGGACAGTTCAACAGATAACTCCACCATTGAAGGATGGATCTACCTTAAAATTCACAACGGGTAAATGGTTAACGCCAAATGGCAACTGGATAAATGAAAAGGGAATTAAACCAGATGTTGAAGTTGCATACCCAACATATGCCTCTCTTCCTTACCTAGATGCTTCTATCGAAATGAAAGAAGCATCAGTATCCGAAGCAGTGAAAGCTGCGGAGGAAATGCTAGAAGTTCTAGGCTATGAACCAGGTAAAGTGGATGGCAATTTTGATAAATATACTGTGCGTGCAGTGAAGAAGCTACAAGCGGCAAATGACTTAGAAGAGACTGGCGTGTTAACAGGCGACACAACGTATGCTTTAATGGATGCATTACGTGCAAAAATAAAAGCTGACGATCCTCAAGTTGTTAAAGCTAAAGAACTTTTAACAAGTACTAATAAAGAAGAAAAAACTGAGGAAACAACAAATTAACACTGTAGCTGTCGCAGCAGTCGTCTTGTACGGCACGCTCGCGGCAGCTTTTTGTGTAGGAGGATCTTAGATGAAAGACGTATATTTATTTAGTGGTTTTTTAGGTAGTGGGAAAACATCAATGTTAACGGATGTGATTCGTCAATTGAAGGAAAAGGGCTTAAAACCAGCTGTCATTATGAATGAGCTCGGTAAACTTCCTTTTGACTCACAAGCAGTTGAAAAAGATGTTCCATTAAAAGAAATGTTAGAAGGTTGTATTTGCTGCACAGGTGCTGAGAAAACAGAAGCACAAATCCAATCTCTCCTATTAGATAGTGAATTTGATGTACTTATCATTGAGACAACCGGTGCAGCACATCCAGTAGAGGCATTAGATGCTGTATACTCTCCATTATTCGCTGAAAAATTAACGATTAAAGGGATCGTGACGGTAGCAGATAGTAAGCTATGGTTAAACCGAGATACGTTAACGCCGCAAGTACGTTCTTTATTTATGGAGCAAATACGTCACGCACATTTACTTTTAGCTAATAAAATGGATTTACTTTCTGAAGAAGAGCAGGGGAAAGTAGTATATGAGCTACAAGGCTTTAATCCGGGAGCATTTATTTTGCAAACGACAAATGGCCGAGTGCCTCTTCATTTGCTAGAGAGCTTAGAAGCGACTGCACCAGTGGATAAAGCGGATGTTGTGAAAGCACCGATTGCTTCGATGCAATTAGGATCACGCTTAGTGGAATTTGAAAATTGCACGTTTACACAAGAGCAATTTGAAGATTGGGTACGTCAATTACCGGATTCAGTGTATCGAATGAAGGGCTTTGTACCAATTGAAGGTGTGAAAAATCCGATACTGTTCCAATATGCATATGGGATGGTTCAGTGGATGCCAGAGTTTGTGAAAATGCCAGCTAAATTAGTCATCATCGGTGAAAATGTTGGCAGCGTGCAGGTAATTGGAATGGAATAAAATGCGTAGCTAGAAATCGACAGTTGATTTCTAGCTCTTTAATTTGAAAGGCAGGTTTCAAGGATTGAAGAAGGTTTTAACTATAGTGCTAGGGGCACTTATTGTAATAGGTGGATGGTTATTGTATCAATTTTATTCTGATTCAGAAGCCATTAAAAAGAGTGTAATGGCTAGTGATGGTTATCGGTCTACTATCGGTGAGGAATATAGAGCAGTAAAATTTTTTGTAAAGCCTGATTGGTACGACTTAGACACTCAAAAACTACAAAACGTGAATAAGGTCGTTGCGCAAGTAGGTAATTCAAAAATTGTACTTAAAGAAGTATCTGTACGCGATGAAGTAAAAGATGTCTATTTCACATTTGTAGTAGAAAATAAGCTGTCGAGAAACAGTGGCTATTTTTTAACGCAAAATTTAACTAATTCTACAGATGAATTAGCGATGCCAACCATTGAGTTACTGACTGTGGATGATCAAGAAATAGCGCTTGGCCAATTTGGACAAGGTCCAGATGAGTATTTTAGCTTTGGCATCAATCTTGAAGATGTAGATGAAATTAAGAATGGATTTTCTGTTGTAGCGAGTATTTATTATGGTGTTCAATATGATAAAAACTAGTAGTGATATTTACGAGTTTTAGAGAAGTGTCAACCCTATTTCAAACGTAAGTATTTCATAGACTGGTTAATGATACAAAAAAACAAGAATGTTAAACGCCTATATCAACTGAAACTCAAACCTAAATGGTGATGGAGGAAGATGTTGGTAGGATTCTTCGACAAATCTTCCTTTACGATAGGTTGCAGAGAGGAGGAATTGCAAAATGAAAAAAACACTCATTGCAATTTGTGTAACATTTCTATTAGCAGCTCCAATTCAATTGGCTTCTGCTGCAACTACATCAGAGGGGTCAACAGTCAAACAGACGTCAAAATATACGAATGATCAATATAAATGGACGGGGAAAAAATGGCCTTCGAAAAAGCCGTCTACAAACAATTCTCAAAATAACAATTCATCGACTAATGTGTCTGATGTAAATGCTTTTGAACAAGAGGTAGTAAAATTAACGAATGCAGAACGTACAAAGGCTGGTTTAGCACCATTACAAACGGATACAAAATTAATGGCAGCCGCTCGTGAGAAGTCACAAGATATGCAATCAAAAAATTACTTCTCACATACAAGCCCAACATTCGGTTCACCATTTGATCGATTGAAAGCACTTGGTATTTCATATAAAGCAGCAGGTGAAAATATTGCAAAAGGTCAACGTACACCACAAGAAGTAGTAAAAGCTTGGATGAATTCACCAGGCCACCGTGCGAATATTTTAAACGCAAACTTTACACATATCGGTGTTGGTTATGTTAAAACAGGCAACCACTGGACACAACAATTTATTAAAAAATAAGAAATGTAAGAGAATGTCTCTAGAATATTGGAGACATTCTCTTTTTTTACGTAGCAGGTGTATTGATTAGGAGGAGATTAGGCTGTAACTTCCTTGTAAATTGGGTGTTGTATTAACGCTTGTTACATACATTTTAGTTGATTGTAGCGGAGGTGCTTGCCCGCGGAAAACGAGCATCCCGTAGCGGAAATCAACCTCCCACTATAATAGTCGTAGTCAAAATGGGTTAACCAACATACCTTTTTATGTAGATTCTATATTAAACGTATGCATTGATTAGAATGATATTGGGTTGTTATTAGTATATTCAATTTTTAATTGTGAAACGCTCATTTTCACGTACTGTCAACCCCTTATAAAACGTAAAAGTTTGTTAGATTGGTATAAAAATCAAAAATATTTTACTGAGAATTGCAGTTTAATGGGAAACCCATGCCTGTTGGTAAAGGTAACAAATTGTGGTGAGCTTTTAATAAGATTTCTCAGTTACGATAGATTGCAGAGAGGAGGAATTGCAAAATGAAAAAACTACTCATTGCAATTTGTGGAACATTTTTATTAGCAGCTCCAATTCAAATGGCTACTGATACTACTTCAAATACTTCAGAAGAGATATCGGTCAAACCTATTTCTTTCGAACAGGCTTCAAAATTTTTAACATATAATAATAGATTGATGACTAATATATGGACTGCGAACAATAGTGATTTAGAGTCATTAATTAAACAGGATCAAAGTAAAGTTGAGGGTAAGGCGGCGTCATCAAAACCAACAATTCCTACGCAAACAGAGGATAAGGTGACACCAACACAAAAACAGGATAAGGTGACACCAACACAAAAACAGGATAAGGTGACGTCAACAAAGCCAACGACACCTACACAAACAGAGAATAAGGTGACGTCAACAAAACCAACGACGCCTACACAAACAGAGGATAAGGTGACGTCAACAAAACCAACACCACCTATACAAACTGAAGACAAGGTACCACCAACTCGACCAACACCACCATCACAATCACCGGATAAGGAGCCACCATCAAAGCCAACGACAACACCTTCTAATGTCAGTGCATTTGAACAGAAGGTGGTTGAATTAACAAATGCAGAACGTACGAAGGCTGGTTTAGCTCCGTTTCAAACAGATGCAAGACTAATGGCAGCCGCTCGTGAGAAATCACAAGACATGCAAACAAATAACTATTTCTCACATACGAGTCCTACATTTGGTTCCCCATTTGACCGTTTGAATGCATTAGGTATTTCATATAAAGCAGCAGGTGAAAATATTGCTCAAGGTCAACGTACACCACAAGAGGTAGTACAAGGTTGGATGAATTCACCAGGGCATCGCGCAAATATTTTAAATGCTAACTTCACACATATTGGTGTTGGCTATGTGAAAACCGGTAATTACTGGACGCAACAATTTATTCAAAAGTAAGAACCAAAATACACCCTGTCGCTACTGGCAGGGTGTTTTTGGATGTTTTGAAGTGACTCTCTCTTTTTTATGCTATTTTGTATTTTCTTTGGACAAGTAATAATCTTATTGATAGTGTAATGGCGCCTGCAGACAGCCCTGTAACAAGACCAATCCAGTAGCCGAACGGGCCAAAGTCGGTATAGGTTGCGAGCATATAGCCCACTGGTAATCCGATTACCCAATAAGAAATAATCGCCATAATAAATGTTATCGTGACATCCTTGTATCCACGTAGAGCACCTTGAACAGGCGCCTGGATAGCATCAGACAATTGGAAAATCGCTGCAAACACTAAAAATTGCACAGCATATTCGAGTACATATACATCAGTCGAATATAAACGAGCTATTGGTTCTCTATACAAGAATAAAATCAGCGCTGAAATAAAACTGAACATCACAGCAGTACCTACACACAAGTAACTGTACACTTTTGCACCGTGCAAACGACCCGCACCAATTTCGAAACCAACCAATATCGTAACCCCCATTGAAATGCTTAACGGCACCATATACAACAGTGAGGTAAAGTTTAGTGCAATTTGATGTGCCGCAATAATTTCTGTACTAAAGCTACTCATCATCATGGTAACTGCTGAAAAAATACTTGTTTCAGCGAAGAGAGAAAGTCCGATAGGTACACCAATGAGTAAAATTTCCTTCCAACGTAGCCATTCAAGTTTTGGCCATTCGTTGAATATACGGAAGCTTTCAAATGGCACTCGTTTCGCAACAATCCATACCGTAATAAAGAAAATTAACCAATAAGTAATAGCTGTTGCAACACCAGCACCTATTCCTCCAAGCTCAGGTGCACCAAATTTTCCGAAGATAAAAATATAATTCAAAAAGATATTAATAGGTGTTGTGAGCAGTGTAATGATCATCGTCACACGTGTTTTTCCGAGTGCATCAATGAAGCATCGTAGGACAAAGAATAAAAATAAAGGTACTAGGCCAGCACACATTGCATAAATATAGGTTTTGGCAATCTTATGTACGGAGGCTTCTAACTGCATATTGCCAAGCATCCAATCAATACCTGTTAATAGTAGAATGAAAATAATGGCGGAGAGCAATAAGGATACATATAATCCCTGTTGCACAGCTTTTTTTGCATCCATCTCCTTTTTTGCACCGACAAGTTGAGAAACTATCGGTGTAATTGCTAGTAAAATTCCCGACAGCCCTGTATAGATTGGCATCCAAATTGATGAACCTATCGAAACCCCAGCCAAATCAGTCGTACCGTAACGACTTGACATTAAGATATCAAAAAAAGATATCAAATAAATAGCAACTTGTGTAACTAAAATTGGCACGATCATTTTTAACAGTAATACATATTTCTCTTTTAACGTGGTTGTTTCATACATGATGACTTCTTCCTTTTTTGCATAATAAGACAATAGTATATCATAATTGATTTGCTTAACGGAAAAAATTGTCGAGTGCTTCATCTATATCTTTTTAGTAGCATATAGTAAAATAAATGACTGTATAGAAAAGTAGTTGTCTTAAACCGATTTTAAGACAACTATTTTCTATGCGAAAGCGAAGCAACCGCAAAAAAGCATAGTATTATGCACATAATGTAATGAAATATGCTATGCCAAATGCTTTTTAGAATAGGAGAATTTACGTGAAACAACAAACGATCATTTTAACCGGTGGTGGGACAGCTGGCCATGTATCGCTCAATCAAGCGATAATCCCGTCTTTACTTGAACTTGGTTATGATGTCCACTATATTGGTTCTGAGCAAGGAATTGAAAAAGAATTAATCGGCGAGGCCTTTCCACAAGTACCGTTCTACGGTATTTCAAGTGGAAAACTGCGTCGTTATTTCTCGATGAAGAATTTTACAGATCCATTCCGTGTGCTTGCTGGTGTGATGCAAGCTTTTCGCATCATCAAAAAAGTAAAACCACAAGTGATTTTCTCAAAGGGTGGTTTTGTGTCGGTGCCAGTGGTGATGGCAGCGAAAATGACAGGCATTCCAGTCGTCATCCATGAATCAGATGTCACACCAGGTCTAGCCAATAAAATTGCACTGCCATTTGCCTCACATGTGTTCACAATTTTTGAGGAAACATTACAGCATTTACCACAAGAAAAAGCAACATGTACGGGCTCGATTATTCGTCAGGAGTTGTTTTTAGGGGATAAAGCAAAAGGACTGGCAGCGTGTGGTTTTACTTCACAAAAGCCTGTTCTTCTTGTGATGGGTGGTAGCCTAGGTTCAGTTGTATTAAACGACGCACTACGTCATAATTTACCTGAGCTTCTGCAATCATTTCAAATTATTCATTTATGTGGGAAGGGGAATGCAGACAAAGCCCTTGATGCAATGACAGGCTATAAGCAGTTTGAGTACGTAACGACAGAGTTGCCTAATTTATTGCATGCAGCAGATTTAATCGTATCTCGTGCTGGTTCAAATTCGATTTTTGAATTTTTAGCTTTGCATAAGCCAATGTTGCTTATTCCACTCTCAGCACAGAAAAGCCGTGGCGACCAAATTTTAAATGCAAATTTATTTAAAAAACAAGGTTATGCAGAAGTGTTGGAAGAGGAGGCATTAACGAAGGAAACATTTATGAAATCACTTCATACGTTAGTGTCACGCAAATCAGAAATGATTACGACAATGGAAAAAACACAAACGCCAAAAACGCCAGATGAGATGGCAAAATTGATTTTAAAATATAAGAAATAACAAAAAGCTATCTTCGAAGTCACTATAACTTCGAAGATAGCTTTTTCGTTTTAATTATAGAAACGATAATTTTTTACCAGGATTTATTACATTGCTTGTTCTTCGCCATCTTCCGATTGATGGGCTGTCGTCAAGTAGAATAGATCACGTGTAATTTTATATAAATTAAATTGAGCTTCGCTATTGTTTACTTGTTCAAGTAATGTTGGATGACTATCATTTGCACATACAACATAAGGCAACTTCAACGCAGCTCGCTCAGATTTATGATTTTCGTTTCGAATTCGTAAAAATACCGTATGAAAGTTATACTCGAAGAATAGTTCATTTAAAAAAAGCATCTTCGCTTTTTGATTATACCCTTTACCTTGATAAGGGAGGCCGATCCATGTTCCGAGGAAGCCAGCGCCGTCCTGCACATCATGAATGCTAATGGTGCCGATTGGTTGCCCCCAATCATCGGTAATTGTCCTAGAAATAGCGAGTCCTCTCGCTTCTTCTTCAATTAGTTGTTTTGTCATAAACCAGTATTCATCTGCGGAAGTGGCTTTTTGACGAACAAATGGAAAAACAGTAGGGTGTGATAATAGCTCATAAAGCTCTGTACATTCATGTAGGTCTCGATGTCTAAGCATACGAAACGCCTCCTTTTCTAGGGTAGTAAAAAAATTCCGATACCACCAAATAGTGGTGATAGTAAAGAAGTAAACTCAAATTCGTGCTGGAATTAAAAACCCAAAGAGCTAGACGTTAATACTATGAAATCCATAATCTCCCGCTGTCTTACTGATTTTCCCGCCATACCGAAAAATGGTTATTTTTTTAATATATTATAACGAGCTAACTACTTGATGCAACATATTTGCTCGTTTAAACGTTAAATGTGTAAAGTTATCAGTTAATTCAGAAAATAACCGGCTGATTACTATTTTAAGTTTATGTTCTGTGAGAAGTATTTAGTCTAAAATAGTAAACTTGTATGGTGTGAATCGGCAAGGTGGAGATTGATGTTAATTTGTTTAAATTAAGAATTATTATTAAAAATTTAACTAAAAATAATTAAATTATTCCCATTCTAGGAATTTATGCATATAAATATATGTTATAATTAAATTTACTGAATTTGAGAAACTTATCGAGGTTTTTAGCTCATGTGTAAAAATGGAAATTTATATCGATCACTAGGCTACATATTAACAATTAATTTATAGGTGAGGGGCGATCGAGTGGAGCACCTTTTAACAGAAGAACAATTTACGCAATTATTTATGGGAAATGATTTTGTCTTTCTATTAAAAAAAGACGACAATGATTATCGATACATTCGATTGAATGAGGCTGCACAATCGTTGTTAACTCACGATGTTATTGGGCAAACGATTACTGCTATTGTGTCAAGTCGAAATGTGGATATTATTTTAGAAAACTACGATAAAGCGATTCTATTAAATGAACAAGTAGACTATGTGGATTATGCATACTACGAAGCAGAAGTAAGAAAATATGAAACGTCTGTTCGACCAATCACTATGAACCATGAGAAATATATATTAGCCATTACAAAAGAGATTCTGTACGACCGTAATATTGAAGATAAATTTCTTTTTATGCGTTCAATGTTCGACCATGCCTCTTTCTCTACAGTAATCCTGTCTGAGATGGGCGAAATTTTCGAAGTGAACTCTAGCTTCATGGAGGATTTTGGGTTGTGTAATGAACAAGTTAAACTGCAATCTTTTGTGAATTTACCAATAATCCCTAAAGAAGAACTCGGTAAAATAACTGACTATATAAAACGAGCTTCAATGGGAGAAAATATTACAAAAAAAATACTTACATTTCAAACACTAGAAAAGTGTAAGTGCTATTACCTAGTTTCATTATCACCTGTTATGCAAGGAGACAACTCTGTTGCCATTTTCCTAATTATGCATGACATTACTGAGTTTGCAGAGCAAAAGGCGGAACTTCGAATAAAAACGCATGGTTTCGAAGTTTTTAGAGAAGCGCTGAATTCTGCGGCAGGTATTGCAATTTTTGATCTGGATGGCCGCATTATAGATATTAATGAAATGTTATTAAAAGTAATAGGTTATTCGAAAGAAGACTTGATAGGCACGCCATTTGATTTTATTGAGTCACGGTATCATCCGGTGAATTATTTAACTAATATGAAACAAACACTTGTTGCAGGCGAGATTTGGCGAGGAGAGCTGTGTTATCATACAAAATATCATGCCAATTACTGGATGGATGTAACGATTATACCTTTGAAAAATGAAGAAGGTATAACAGAACAATTTTTATCCATTAACTATGATATTACAGATAAGAAGAGAATGTTAACGGAATTAAAAAATATTGAAAGAACTTTTCTACTTATTACAGAAAACACAAATGATTTAATCGTTATTACCAATGAAGATGGTATTATCATGTATACATCGCCCTCTTATACTAATTATCTAGGCTTTGAATCAAGTGAACTCCAAGGACGATTTTATAGTTCAATTGTTGCGGATAGTAGTAAAAAAGCATGGCAAACTTTTTTAAATAATTTTGAATGCCAATCTGATTCGCAATTTGAGTTGTTATTAGAGACAAAAGATGGCTTACCTGTATGGACAGAGGGAAATGTAACAGTTGTCAATGATCCAGAGCGGGAAAAGATTTCACAAATAATAATGGTTTCTCGCGAAATTACGCATCGTAAAGAACGAGAAAATGATTTGATATATTTAGCGTATCATGATAGCTTGACGCAGTTGCCTAACCGTCGTTTTTTACTAAAAGAATTTCCTAAAGTGTTAGCGGATGCGAAAATGGAAATAGAAAGTTTAGCGATGATTTACATTGATGGTGACAATTTTAAAGAAGTCAATGATCAATTTGGACATGAAATAGGGGATGCATTTATCCGAAAGTTTGGCAGTGTGTTAATGAAATCCATTCGTCATCAAGATTTGGTCATCCGTATTGGTGGCGATGAATTTATCATAGTTCTTACAGGATTATCACGTGATTATGTAGCAAGAACAGCACAAATGATGCAAATTATTAGCCGTATCCGAAAAGAATTGCAAATTGGTTGGACAATTGACCACCATCATTTTTCGCCGACCGCTTCGATGGGGATTGCTTACTATCCTGACCATGCGAAAACGTTAGACAAGCTAATGGATTTAGCAGATCAAGCACTCTATAAGGCAAAAGAATCAGGTAAAAATAACTTATATATTATTGGGTCATAATTTAATAAAATAAGAAGGTCTGTACTATCGAGTATCTACTTGTAGTACAGACCTTTTATTTGATGTTATTCTATAAGAAAGTAGATTTAAAAGAAATAGAAGGTGATTAAGTGCCTAAAAAAGTATTGTTGGTTGAAGATGAAAAAAATATTGCACGTTTTGTCGAATTAGAATTAAAGCACGAGGGTTATGATGTCACAGTTGCTTTTGATGGGCGAGAGGGTTTGGGATTTGCGCTGTCTAATGATTTCGATGTGCTATTGCTGGACGTAATGCTACCGAGTTTAAATGGTATTGAAATTTGCCGTCGTGTTCGTGCACAGTCACAAGTGCCTATTCTGTTATTAACTGCTCGTGATGCGGTAATGGATAGAGTAGCTGGCTTAGATGCAGGAGCGGATGATTATATGGTCAAACCGTTTGCAATTGAAGAACTGCTTGCCAGAATTCGAACGATTTTACGACGAGTAACGCAGGAAATAAAGTCAAATGCCGTACTAACTTGTCGCGATATTGAAATTGATGTTGCAGCATATGAAGTGCTAGTACAAGGAGAAAAGTTAGATTTAACGAAAACCGAGTACGATCTACTAAAATTATTAATGGAACATAAAAATCGTGTATGTACACGTGAGCTAATTTTAACGTCCGTGTGGGGGTATGAGACGGACATCGAAACAAATGTCGTGGATGTGTATATTCGACATTTACGCATGAAGCTACCTGGAGGGATGAATGATTATATTGAGACAGTCCGTGGCGTAGGATACGTGATGCGCGAATGAAGAAGATTGAAGAGCTATTATTTCATCAGTCACTGCAACGAAAATGGATGCTGACCTCAAGTGCAGTAATTTTTATTAGCTATGCCATTATATGTATTGTTGTCTATGTATCGCTACATGCATGGTTGTTAAACGAGGAAGAAAGTAAGGTAAAACGAACGAGAGATGATTTGACATCATTTTTAGCAGAGCAAGGACCGAATGTTACAATTCAGCAAATACAACAAAATACTGGACTCATGAATTCCATTGTAGACCGTGAGCAAACTGTCCGCCTCTTTAATATTGATGGTGTAGAAATTTTACGTATTAATAATGCTTCGAAGAGGGCCCCGATAACAGAAGATCTAGAAATTTTTCAAATGACGATTGATAAAACTAAGGCATTTGTTGCGAATGAGCCGATTCGAGTTGGGTTATTTTATGGCTATTTACAAGTCGTTCATCCACTCACAAAATATCAATCACTTATGAATTACTTGTTGACGGCTATGCTCATCGCAGGTCTTGGGGCACTTCTGTTGTCAGCATCTATAGGCTATTACTTAGCAAACTATTTAATGAAGCCGCTACAAGAACTACGAACATCGATGAAAACAGTGATGGACAAAGGGTTCAATGAGCCAATACAACTATCGTATACATCACATGATGAAATTGGGGATTTGCTAAAAATGTATAATGCGATGATGAATGAACTGCAAATTTCATTTACGCAACAACAACAGTTTATCGCAGATGCCTCGCATGAACTACGTACACCGATTCAAGCGATTGAAGGCCATCTTTCTTTGCTAAAAAGGTGGGGCAAGAATGATCCGGAAATTTTGGAGGAGTCGATCGATACATCCCTTACAGAAATTGTGCGTATGCGGAAGATGATTGAGGAACTACTAGAACTTGCACGTCGAGAGGAAAAGAGTGAAGATAGCCAAGCGAATGTAGAGGATGTAATAGAAGATGTCGTAGCTGATATGGAACAACTTTATCCAACAGCACGAATCACAGTGTCGAAATCTGGCGATATTGGTCCGATTTTTATGACGGAAAATGCACTAAGACAAATCGTACGTAATATAATAGAGAATGCCATTCGTTATTGTGAAAAAACGCCTGAAGTAAAAATTCAGATTGAAAAGGATGGAGAATTGGCATCAATTCAAATTGAAGATAATGGGATTGGTATTGCCGAAGAAAACTTACCTTATATTTTTGACCGCTTTTATCGAGTGGATGAGGCGAGAAATCGTCAAATCGGTGGAACGGGCTTAGGGCTCAGCATTACAAAAATGTTAATTGGGAAATATAATTCCTCAATAGAAGTCAAGAGTGAAAAAAATATTGGAACCGTTTTCTTTGTGAAAATACCGCTAAAATAGTAAGAAATGTACGCGCTTTATTTAATAATTCTATCCTTCATGAAAAAAATTGCTTAATTTGCTAAAAAGAGTTGTATTTTTTGTGAAGAGTAGTAAGATTGAGATGGAAAAAACGTTCTTTAAATTATGGATAAATTGTGTCGAACAACCTTTTAAAGAGCGTGGAAATATTATATAATTAATTGTAATTTAATTAATGGAACTGCCTATAGGCAAAATTTGGAGGTTATTTTTCATGTCGAACAACGTTACAACTGTAAGTTCTCCATGGTCAGCTTTCTCTGGTCCTAACTTAGGATATGTGATGGAGCAATATGACTTATTCTTACAGTCTCCTGATGAAGTAGAAGCTGAACTTGTTACTTTATTCCAACAGTTTGGTGCGCCTGCATTAGCTACTGGTGAAGTAAGCGAAGCAGTGAATGTCGAACCAGGTAATTTCAAAAAAGTTTTAGCTGCAGTACAACTTGCAGATGCTATTCGTAACCAAGGGCATTTAGCTGCTGATATCTACCCATTAAAAGATCGTAAATTAGACGCATCGCGTATTGAATTAAGTGCATATGGCTTAACTGAAGCAGATTTAGTTGAAATGCCTGCAACGCTTTTCTTTAACGAAGTGCCTGTAAGCGTTAATAATGGTAGAGATGCAATTAATTACCTTAAATCTATGTATACTGACAAAATTGCTTTTGAATTTGCACATGTTGTGCAACCTGAAGAACGTGCTTGGATTCAAAGTAAAATTGAATCTGGTTCTTTAAAAGCTAAACTTTCTGTTGAAGAGAAAAAAGCGATTTTAGATCGTTTAACTCGCGTTGAAGGCTTTGAAAAATTTATCCATAAAACTTTTGTAGGGCAGAAACGTTTCTCTATTGAAGGTTTAGATACACTTGTAGTATTAATGGACGAAATCGCAAATCAATCTAGTGCGATTAACATGAAAAATCTCCAAATTGGTATGGCTCACCGTGGTCGCTTGAACGTATTGACACACATTGTACGTAAGCCGTACGATATGATGTTCGCCGACTTTGCACACGTTTCAAATGAACACTTCTTACCGAAAGATGGTTCATTAGAGATGACAAAAGGTTGGACGAATGACGTGAAGTATCACATGGGTGCAACTTATACAAGCCCAACAGGTATGCAAATAAAACTATCATACAACCCATCCCACTTAGAAGTTGTAGCACCAATTGTTGTTGGTCAAACACGTGCAGCACAAGATGATACAACAAAAGCGGGTGCACCAACACAAGATGCATCTAAATCATTAGCGATTTTAGTGCATGGTGATGCTGCATTCCCAGGTCAAGGGATTGTAACAGAAACATTAAACTTTGCAAAAACAAATGGTTTCTCAACAGGTGGTTCAATCCATGTTATTTCAAATAATATGATTGGTTTCACTACGGAACACTTTGATTCTCGTTCTTCTGTGTATTCTTCTGACCCTGCTAAAGGCTTTGAAGTACCAGTTGTACACGTGAATGCGGATGCACCTGAAGCAGTCGTGCAAGTAGCGCGTTTTGCATTTGAATACCGTCAAAAATTCGGTAAAGATATTTTAGTGGACTTAATTGGTTACCGTCGTTATGGTCATAACGAAACTGATGATCCAACAGTAACAAACCCACAAACTTATGCAATCGTACCGAAACACCCAACAGTTCGTGTTCTTTACGGAGAGCAATTAGCGACTGAAGGTGTTGTGTCGAATGACGAAGTTGCAACATTAGATGCAACTGTTTATGCTGAACTGCAAGCTTCTTACGATCATGTTAAAGAAGTAGGGGAAACAGCTGAACATATTATCACTGAAATGCCAGACGCAGTAAAAAATGGCTTCCCAGTAGTAGAAACTGGTGTAGATAAAGAGCGTCTGAAAAAAATCAACGAAGAATTACTTGCTTGGCCTGAAAGTTTCGAACCACAAAACAAATTATCTAAAATTTTGAAAAAGCGTGAAGAAGCATTCGAAACAGGTAAAATCGACTGGGGTCATGCAGAAACATTAGCTTATGCAACGATTCTTCAAGATGGTCGTTCAGTACGCTTCACAGGTCAAGATGCACAACGTGGTACGTTCTCTCAACGTCACTTAGTGTTACATGATAAAAATAACAATAGCGAATTTACGCCGCTTCACAATATTTCTGATGCCAAAGCTTCATTTGCTGTCTATAATTCACCACTTACTGAAACAGGTGTTGTAGGCTACGAGTACGGTTATAACATGGAAAATCCAAACAACTTGTCTGTTTGGGAAGCGCAATTCGGTGACTTTGCTAATATGGCGCAAGTAATGTTCGATAACTTTATCTCTTCAAGCCGTGCTAAATGGGGCCAAAAAACTGGCTTAGTTATGCTGTTACCACACGGTTATGAAGGGCAAGGTCCAGAGCACTCATCAAGCCGTATGGAACGTTACTTACAACTTTCGGCAGAAAATAACTGGACAGTAGCATATTGCTCAAATGCAGCAAACTACTACCACTTGTTACGTCGCCAAGCAGCAATGCTAGGCACAGAATCGATTCGCCCATTAGTTGTTGTAACACCTAAATACTTACTTCGTCACCCACTTGCTGGTGCAACTGCCGAACAGCTTTCACAAGGAAGTTTCGAAACAGTGCTTGAGCAAGCTGGTCTTGGTGGCAATCCAGAAAAAGTGGAACGTATCTTATTCGGTTCAGGTAAAGTAGCGATTGACTTAGCGGACCAAATTGGTGACGGTTCAGAGTTTGACCACTTACACATCGTACGTGTAGAACAACTTTACCCATTCCCAGAAGAGAAAATTGCAGATATCGTGAAACGTTATCCAAATGCAAAAGAACTTGTATGGGTACAAGAAGAACCGAAAAACCAAGGCTCATACTTATTTGCAACACAATATATGCTTGATATCGCAAACGATAACGGTAAAAAATTAACATACGTTGGTCGTCCAGCAATGTCTTCAACTGCAGAGGGTGACGCAGACTCACACAAAGCTGCACAAGCAAAATTACTAGCAGAAGCATTAGCAAAATAATTCACTATATTCATTGGCAATCAAATGAAAATTAAAGGCTAAACGTCAATTCTTTCCTTTACTTTATACAAAGGAGCAGTAGCAATTACGTTGAAGCAATTTAGATATAACTATGGCATGTAAGGCTACAAATATGGTAGCCTTACAAGTGAAATAAGATGTTTGTAAACATCAAAGGAGGAAATGAAAGTGGCTGAAATTAAAGTCCCTGAATTAGCAGAATCGATTACAGAAGGTAGCATCGCTCAATGGGTTAAAAAAGTGGGCGACCGTGTAGAAAAAGGTGAGTTCATCGTTGAACTTGAAACTGATAAAGTAAATGCAGAAATCATTTCTGAAGAAGCTGGTGTGTTAACACAAATTCTTGCTGGCGAGGGTGATACTGTTCTTGTAGGACAAGTAATCGCAGTAGTAGAAGCTGGCGAAGGCGCAGCTCCTGCACCAGCAGCACCAGTTGAAGCGGCAGCACCAGCACCACAAGCGGCTCCTGCACCAGTGGCAACAGCTCCAGTTGTAGAAGAAACTTCTGGCGAACGCGTAATTGCTTCTCCAGCAGCACGTAAGCTTGCTCGCGAAAAAGGGATTGACCTTGCAGCTGTATCTCCAGTAGATCCACAAGGTCGTGTACGTGTACAAGACGTTGCAGCGCACGGTACGGCACCAGTAGCAGTAGCAGCTCCTGTTGCGGCAGCACCTAAAGCAGTTGTTGCAGTCGACGAATCACGTGTAACAGTTGAAAAAATGAGCCGTCGTCGTCAAACAATTGCAAAACGTCTACTTGAAGTTAAACAATCAACAGCGATGCTAACTACTTTCAACGAAGTAGACATGACAAATGTGATGGCACTTCGTTCACGTAAAAAAGACCAATTCTTTGAGTCAACAGGTTCTAAACTTGGTTTCATGTCATTCTTCACAAAAGCAGTAGTTGCTGCTCTTAAAAAATATCCATACGTGAACGCTCAAATCGTTGGCGATGAAATCCACTTAAACAACTTCTTTGATATCGGTGTAGCTGTATCAACTGAAGAAGGACTAGTTGTCCCAGTTGTGCGTGATGCTGACCGTAAAAACTTCTCTGAAATTGAAGATTCAATTGCAGACTTAGCGAAAAAAGCACGCGACAAAAAATTAGGGCTAAGTGACTTATCGGGTGGTTCATTCACAATCACTAATGGTGGTGTATTCGGTTCATTAATGTCAACACCAATTATGAACGGTACACAAGCAGCTATCCTTGGTATGCACTCTATTAAAAAGCGTCCTGTTGAAGTAGATGGTGAAGTAGCAATCCGTCCAATGATGTACTTAGCATTATCTTATGACCACCGTATTATCGATGGTAAAGATTCTGTAGGTTTCTTGAAAACAGTTAAAGAGCTTCTTGAAAACCCTGAAGATTTATTGTTAAATTCATAATTTTAAGTTACAAAAAAGCCTTACGAAACTATCTTGTTTTGTAAGGCTTTTACTTGCATTAGAATTTAATTCAGAGAGTTCTGCCAATAGAGTTTTAATTATTACTATATTTACACAAATGATCATCTTCACAACCCATGTGATAAGCGCAGATAATTTTAGGTGTAATATCAAATACATTTAATGGTGTGAATAGGTTTGAAAGCTTAGTAAGCCTTATGGGGACTAGAGAAGTTGTAAGGAAACTACTCTGTAATTTACATGTGGTTTAATATTTTGCATAAGCATTAAGTTAATAAATTGGCTCGTAAAGGAACTTGGATTGAAAAAAGAAGACAAGCTAAACTACATTGTTGATTTAGATAATTGTAGTAAATATAATTCTACAAGGATTTTACAAAAAGTTAACCTGTTATCAATCGTTATCAAAAATATAATAATTATTCATTATTATTTTATCAATAGTCAGAATAATGACGAAATTATCTTGACTTAAATGTCTACTCTATAGTAGTATCTATGTATCAATTAAATATTTTCACCTCACGTTCTGTGTGAGGTAGAGGCGCGATATTTATTAGTTCATTGTTGAGTATAAGCAAGCGAAGACGCAATGAAGAAGGAAATGTCGCCGAAGTATAAAAGGAGCTCGTACTTTTATGCTGGGCTTGCAATAAATAGTTGCAGGACTGTCCTAGTAAATATAATTCCAGTTTACTAGGTTGTGCTATCTCGGAAACATGGAAGTTATAGTGAGGATTTGGGCAACTGTTGATAACGTACGACCTAAGTTCTAAACTTGGGTCGTTTTTTCATATAGTTGCTTTTATTTTTTTACAGAAAAGGGGAGATTTACATGAAAAGAAAATGGCTATTATTCATGTTGACAGTAATGACTGCAATTATGCTGGCTGCCTGTGGCACTGGCGACAAAAAAGAGGAAACAACAGGTGGAAGTGCTACACCTGAAGAAGGCGGCGAGTTCCGTATTGGGATGGAAGCAGGGTATGCTCCGTTTAACTGGACACAACAAGATGATTCAAATGGTGCAGTCAAGATTGCTGACAATGCTGAGTATGCAGGTGGTTATGACGTTCAGATGGCGAAAAAAATCGCTGAAGGCTTAGGAAAAGAATTAGTTATCGTAAAAATGGAATGGGACGGCTTAGTACCAGCCCTACAATCTGAAAAAATTGATGCAATTATTGCTGGTATGTCTCCAAACGAAGAACGTAAAAAAACAATTGATTTTACTGATAACTACTATACTTCTGATCTAGTAATGGTTGTGAAAAAAGGTAGTCAATTTGAAAATGCCAAGTCAATTAAAGACTTCTCAGGTGCTAAAATTACAGCCCAGTTAAATACTTTCCACTATACCGTGATTGACCAAATTGAAGGTGTTGAAAAGCAAACAGCAATGGAAAGCTTCCCTGCGCTTCGTGTAGCGCTACAATCTGGTAAAATTGATGGTTATGTATCAGAACGTCCAGAGGGGATTTCAGCGCAAGCTGCAAATGAAGAGTTCACATATGTAGCGTTTGAAGAAGGTTTTGACGTAAAACCAGAAGATACATCAATTGCAGTCGGTGTTCGCAAAGGTGATGCAAGTATTGAAAAAATCAATGAAATATTAAAAGGTATTCCAGAAGAAGATCGTCAACAAATTATGGAAGACGCAATTTTACAACAACCTGCAGCACAATAATCTGAAGATGCACGGGCTACATTGGTGGTCCGTGCAGTCTTTTACATAAGACGAACAACAGTCGTTGTTAGGAGGAACTACATGAGTTTTGAATGGATACTTTCAATTATAGAAAACAACTGGCAAATGTTTTTACGAGGGGCGTATTATACGCTACTAATTTCTACAATTAGTACAATTATTGGTGCATTTATCGGATTTTTTATCGGAATTATGCATACCATTCCTACGCGTAAAAAGAACGTTAAGCATTATATTTTAAAGCTTTTCAACTTTATACTGACATGCTACGTTGAATTTTTCCGTGGTACACCAATGATTGTACAAGCGATGGTTGTTTACTACGGATTAGACATGGCATTTGGTATAGATATGCACTTTATTACAGCAGGTATATTAGTAGTTTCACTTAATACAGGAGCGTATATGGCTGAAATTGTGCGTGGTGGTATTGTTTCCATTGATAAAGGACAATATGAAGCCGCTTCAGCAATAGGTATGAATCATTTGCAAATTATGATTCACGTAGTATTACCACAAGTTGCACGAAACATCTTACCGGCTACAGGTAACCAGTTAATCATGAACATTAAAGATACAGCGGTATTAAGTGTAATCGGCGTAACGGAGTTATTTTTCCAAACTAAGTCTATTTCCGGAAATAACTTCCGCTACTTTGAATCATTCTTCGTAGCTTGCGTACTATACTTTATCATGACATTTACTGCATCTCGTATTCTATTGTATGTAGAAAAACGACTTGATGGACCAGATGCATATAAAAAAGAACAGAAAGAAATAGTATAGGGGGACGAACAAATGGCAATCATTCAAATCGAACATTTAAGTAAATCATTTGGACGTAACCAAGTGTTAAAAGATGTGAATTTCCAAGTGCAAAAAGGAGAAGTAGTTTGTTTGATCGGCTCTTCAGGCTCTGGTAAATCCACACTTCTACGCTGTATAAATTTACTCGAAACGCCAAGTGGTGGTCAGATCATTTATAAGGGCGAAAATATTTTAGATGAAAAGCATAATATACAAGAATATCGTACACATTTAGGGATGGTGTTCCAGCAGTTTAATTTATTTAATAATCATGATGTGTTGAAAAACTGTACAGTTGGACAAGTGAAAGTATTGAAACGTTCGAAAGTGGAAGCTGAAAAAGTGGCGATGAAATATTTAGAAGTCGTAGGTATGTCGCAGTATGTCAACGCAAAGCCTCGTCAGTTATCGGGCGGTCAGAAACAGCGTGTCGCGATTGCACGTGCACTGTCCATGAATCCTGAAGTAATGTTGTTTGACGAACCGACTTCAGCGCTTGACCCTGAAATGGTGGGTGAAGTGTTAAAAGTTATGCGTCAGCTTGCCAATGAAGGAAATACAATGCTCATTGTAACGCATGAAATGGAATTTGCTAAGGAAGTAGCAGACCGTGTTGTCTTCATGGATAAAGGTGTCATCGTAGAAGAAGGAGTACCTTCAAAAGTATTAGTAAATCCAGAGCATGAACGTACGAAAGAGTTTTTAAAACGTACTTTAAAATAAACATAAAGAAGGTGAGTCCGATTATTCGCACTCACCTATTTTCTAGAATTCCATTCTGCATATAGAACGAAGCAAATTGCAAACGCAACAGCGATTATGAAAAACCATTGCGGTACACCACCAAAACTCATTTTAACACCTCTTAAAGTTATTGTAACATTATAAATAGATACAGTGGAGTCTAGACACTCAATAAATCAGATGAATGTGTAATTTATTGTAAGTTGATAAGAGCTTGTAAACCACTTTTTTAGGTTAAATATGAATTAGTATGGTTTTTTTCTCCACAAAAGCTCAGAAATCGTATAAAATAGACTATAAGCGGTTAGCTTAGTGCTAGTAAAGAGAGGTAGATATACGATGTTACATTTAAAATGGAAAGATGCACCGACAATTCGTACGGTAACTTGCAAACATACGAATGCATCAAAATATTTGGTGTCAAACGTGTTAACAGTAGGTAAAGAATACGAAGTGAAAAATGAAACGGAAGAGTTCGTTTTCATTATCGACAACACAGGTAATGTTGGCGGTTACTATAAAGACTACTTTGAATGAGTTAAAGAAAGAGCATGTATAGGATAGATTCCTATGCATGCTCTTTTGCGTTGTTTAGGATATCACCTAAAGAGTTTTACTAAGCTTTAATTCTGCTACTTCTTGTAAGAGCTCTTTTTCTTTTTCTGTGGTAGTATGCAGCGTGAATAAATCTTGAAGAGTTGTTTTTAGTTCATGCTGTGTTTCTTTGAATTTTGTTAATTGCACTTCGAAGGAAGGGCTTTGTATAAACCGGTCATTTGCACGGGTAAGTTTTTCTTCTAGCTGAGAATAGTGCTTATCCGCATTCATAGACAGCATCATGGCTAATTGATTTTTCCATAGAGGGATCAGAGTAACAATTGAAAATTCGATTTTTTCAGCGAGAGTCTGATTAGCCTTTTGAATCATTCGGATTTGAGGTGCTGTTTGTAAAACTACTTGCTGCGAAACTTGTAAGTCATAAATGCGCTGATCGAGTCGTTCAATTTGAGCTACAAAGTCATTAAGCTGCTGGATAGCGAGTGGTTGATTATTCATTTGTACGACATCGACTTTAGCTGGTAATTCGACTTCAATCGATTGGTGCTTCTTCATCTGTCCTGCAGCAATAGCAATTGCCAGTTCTTCGAAAAAGTCATTATTATGTGTATAAAGCTGTTCTAACATCTCAACATCATTTAGTAACTGAAATTGAGCTCGTTCTAGCTGTATGCCGATACGTTCGACCTGTATGCTAATGCGTTCAAAATCTGTTAGCGTTTGTTTTAAGTTTGGGCTAGTTTTTCCAAGTAATTTGTTAAAAAATGATGGTTTTTTTTGCTCTAATTCGCTTGGATCCACACGATCGAGTGTTTGCATTAATGTATCTAACATTTGTCCAATTTTAGTAACATCCTTGCGTTTCATTTGTGCCAACATTTGGTCAGCAAATTGAGAAAGGGCACGTTGAGAGCGTTGTCCTAAGGTAAGGACAGATTCAAAATTTGACACATCAATTTGACTAGCGAGTAACAGTGCACGACTTTGTGCAGGTGGCGATAGCGTTTCATATGTTTTCATCGCCTCCTGAGTAGTAGGCGCTACTAAATATGTCTGGACAAGAGGGGACACACCATTTAATGTTTCTAGATTAATTGCCCTTTCTCTATTTACTGTCACTTATTATCGCCTCGCCATTCTAGCTGTTCTTTTTTTCTCGTATTCGAGCGGTTTGCGAACTCTATTTCCATTTGTAGATGGTCAATATCGTTCGAAAGCACATCTTTTAAGTCAATTTGAATAGTATCGTTTAATCCTGTTAATGTTTCACGTGTTTGTGATAGCGTTAATTGGATTTCTTTGTCCTTTACGGGCTGTTTTGTTAGCATCGTATATTTTTCCGTCAATTGCACAGCTGAAGGTAAGTGTGCATAGAAAAACTGTTCCACACTATAAAACTTTTGTGGGTCGGTCTTGACGATTTTGACAATATTTTTTGAAATACGAGTCATTTCAAGTAACTGTTTAAATGTACTAATAGAACGCACACGTAAATAGTTTTGACTTAAAGTTTGAATATGTTTTTGGGCTGTTGAAAGCTGTGATTCAATATGTTGATATTCTTCTTTTGAAATACCTGCTAATTTCATCACTTTCTTTTTCTGATTAATTTTCAGCAACAATGTACTTGCTGTATAAGTTCCGGCGAACAGTAAGCCACCAAGGAAGAATCCTGGGTTTGCTACAATGGCTGCTATTGAGACACTGGAGAGTGATATAAAAAAGCTAATTGTATGTCGTGAGAAAAATTGTCCGACACTAAGCATAGTCTCTTCCTCCTTACTTTAAAAAATATGTCTATCTTTTTATACGTAATGGACGATAAAAGGTTTCATTAGATTTATATCGTCATTACTTAAATTTTACTGCTAAATAGCAAGTTTCTCAATGATTATCCACTTAATAAAAAAAGAAGTCGGACTATACGGGACTTACCACCAACAGAATAGACAAATAAGAAAGTATCTTCGACTGAATTCGGGTTTAGATACCGAAACTTTAATTAGGAAGCGTTGATATAAAAATGGAGAAATACATAGATTTTAACTACCTGTAGGCATTTAATATTCCTTTAATATAGGTCCTAATAATGAAAACGAAAAAACCAAATTTGCATTGGAAAACCGTTTTTTAAAGCAATAAAAAGAGGTTTTAAAAAAGTACGAAGAGTTGAAGAAATCGCTAGGATGTATAAAGAACGCTGGACAATTGAATCGTTTTTCCGCTAGATCAAACAAAATTTGAGCTTACTCGTATTATTTGGCACAAAAAAATGCCGTGTTTAATCAGCTATTCGCGGCCTTGATTGCTTAAGTTTCGCAAAAAAAATTTACATGTAAAAGGTCACACGCTTGTTACTTTGGGATGCCCTGCCACTTGATGAGGCTAGTATGAAAGAGAATTAATTAAACGCTGTATAATTCTGGTTAATCTAAACGTGTGATAAAATATGATTAGTAGTTCTATGTTTTATACAAAGGGCAAACAAAGTAATCGCTTCTACAGGTTGTATTGTGTATAATACCCCTAAAGGTATAGGGGGTGATGGAATGAAAATACAATCAGCAAATAATCATAGTCGTTTTCATCCGCTACAGCATTTTGTTTGGTTGCCATTAAGTTTTGTGATGCTTTTATCTACTTTAACGTACATAGTGTATAGTATTATAGATGGAACATTCTCGATAGTATTGCTAATTTTAATGGGAGCGGTATTACTTGCTATAATTCCAGGGATGTTAGCTCGTATGTATGCACTTAAGTTGCAAGATCGCTTAATTCGAACAGAAGAACAATTGCGTTACTATATGTTAACGAACAAACGTCTTGATCAACGAATTACGACAAAACAACTTATTGCACTACGCTTCGCTTCAGATGAGGAGTTTGTGAATCTAGTTGATAGAACAGTAGATGAAAACTTATCTCCAGCAGACATTAAACAAGAAATTAAAGCGTGGCGAGCAGATTATCATCGAGTATGAATCGATTTATACCTAGTTGGGTATAAACGCTATGGAAGAAAGGTGAACCTATGAAAAGTAATAACTCTTCTACTATCGAACAGTATGTTCATTCAACAGATGAACAGCAAAAGTTATATAAGCGTTCCTTAATAATTGTAATGCTGTCTCAAGTATTCGGTGGGGCAGGGCTTGCTGCGGGTATTACCGTAGGGGCTCTTCTTGCAAAGGATATGTTAGGGACAGAAAGTTTTGCAGGGTTACCTGCAGCACTATTTACACTCGGCTCTGCACTAGCAGCATTCGTCGTAGGTCAGCTTTCCCAGCGATACGGGCGACGTTATGGTTTATCTTTTGGATTCATTGCAGGTGGAATCGGTGCTATTGGGGTAATAATTGCCGCCAATATTAACAGTTTAGCGTTATTATTCATTTCATTATTTGTGTACGGTGCGGGAACTGCAACCAATTTACAAGCACGTTATGCCGGTACGGATTTAGCGAATGAAAAGCAACGAGCTACAGCGACAAGTATCGCAATGGTTGCCACAACATTTGGAGCAGTCGCTGGCCCAAATTTAGTGACACCGATGGGCAAGGTTGCTACAGCAATGAATATGCCAGCGCTAGCGGGTCCTTTCATTCTGGCGGCGGTAGCGTATATTTTGGCAGGACTTACATTATTCATTTTTTTACGTCCAGATCCGTTATTAGTAGCTAAAGCAATAGCAGCTGAGCAACAGAAGCAACAGCATACAGTAGCTGAGAATGTGAATGTCTTACAAAATAAAGCGAATCGCATGGGTATTTTTGTAGGGGCGCTTGTCTTAATTTTATCGCATGTGATTATGGTCTCCATTATGACAATGACACCGGTACACATGCAAGGGCATGGCAGTAATTTAAGCGCAATTGGTATGGTTATTGGACTACATGTTGCATCAATGTACTTACCATCATTGGGTACAGGCATACTTGTCGATAAGATTGGTCGTACGTTCGTGGTAGTTGCTTCAGGTATTATATTGGCAGCAGCGGGCTTAGTAGCTGCATTTGCACCTGGAGATTCAATGGTTTGGATAACACTTGCGCTCATGTTGTTAGGGCTAGGTTGGAATTTTGGATTAATTAGTGGAACAGCTATTATTATCGACTCGACAAATATACAAAACCGCGCAAAAACACAAGGCTCCGTAGATGTTTGGGTAGCGTTAGCAGGATCTGCAGGCAGCATTTTATCAGGTGTTGTTGTGGCCTACTCAAGTTATGCCATGTTAGGTTTTATCGGTACTTACTTAGCCTTACTATTAGTACCGGTAATGATATGGGTGAGATTTAAAACAAAATAAGCCCCTTGCCACTCACATAATTATGAATGCTGAATAAGCTAAGTGAACACTGAAAAATCTCTATGCTTGCTGATGAAATCACAAAACCATATTATTCACGCCAATTTTCAGTGATTAACAATAATTATGTTATAAGGACGGTGTGTTTAATGGGTTTTTTTGATGGATTGATAGGAAATGCCTCTGAAACTAACTTAGAAGCAGTAGAAAGTGAGATTAAAGATTTATTAACGAAGACGGAACACGTAGAACATGCCTATAAAGTAATACGCGATTTATTTGTTTTCACAAACAAACGTCTTATTTTAATAGATAAGCAAGGCGTGACAGGGAAGAAAGTCGAATACCATTCTATTCCGTATAAAAACATTGTACATTTCTCAGTAGAAACAGCGGGTAATTTTGATGTAGATGCGGAAATGAAAATATGGTTATCTGCTGGCGGTATTATTGAAAAAAGATTTAATAAATCGCTCAATATTTTTAAAGTTCAAAGTGTTTTGGCAGAATATGTATTGAAATAATAAAGGTAGGGCACAGGGCTATACCATTATCACAGAAGAAGTTACCTCGAATTATTGAGGTAGCTTCCTTTTTTTGTATAGGCACGTACAGGATTTAAAGGAATTGAGTGCAGGGAAAGTTAAATTGAATTTTACCTACTAATATTTGTTCACTCACAAGTGAATCAATTTCATAATTCATATTTCCATCAACAAATACGAACATTATAAAGATAAAAAATATGATTATTCGCATCGTTACGCTACAGGCGGACGCTTTCCGCGGGCAAGCACCGAGCCGCTTCCCTCGCTACGCTCAGTCCAGGGTCTCGGTTCGCTTGTTGCTGGCGCTTCGCTTTCGCACATAAAACATCTGCTTTTCCCGCTGGAGTCGCCGCCTTTCGCTCCACTTAAATGTTCGTGGTTCTTCTTAGAAAAACTATTTATGAAATTGACTCAAGTAACAATATAATAAAATATTTTTGATTGTATTCCATACTTCGATGAGAACTGAAGTAATCCCCATTTATAATTACCATAGATTGGTCAATACATATAAGGGGGAGCTATTAATGAATATTTTCAAATTTATACCGTTGTTACTTTTAACAACCTTTCTGATGGGTTCTTCTTTTGCAGTTGTGAAAATTGGTTTACCTTATTCATCGCCATTGTTATTAGCTGCATTGCGGTTTTTACTTGCTGGGGTCATTATGGCTTTAGTAGTTATTGTTTTAAAAAGACCTCATCCTACAACGAAAAAAGACTGGCTAAAGATATTTGCGATTGGTACATTCCAAACAGCCGGAGTAATGGGGTGTATTTTCTTAAGTTTACGAACGATTACTGCAAGTGAATCATCAATATTAACATTCACGAACCCATTGCTTGTAGTAATCTTTGCTACAATCTTTTTAAAAGTACGCTATAGACTCTATCAATGGGTTGGCGTTGTACTAGGTATTATAGGTGTAGTGATTACGATGGGAGCACAAATAGAATTTAAGATTGGTATTGTTTATGGCATTCTTTCTGCTGTTTTTTGGGCGACGGCTACATTGTTAGCCAAAAAATGGGGCGTACTGTTCGATACTTGGGTGCTATCAGCTTACCAAATGCTTTTTGGAGGATTACTGCTATTACTCGGTAGTTTTGTGCTTGAAGAACCATTTTTCATTGTAAACAGTCATTCAATAGTTATTTTACTATGGTTAAGTATCCTGTCATCCATTGTTCAATTTGCGGTTTGGTATTATCTTTTACAAAAAAGTGATCCAGGAAAAACGAGTGCCTTCTTATTTTTAGCGCCTTTCTTTGGTGTATTAACGGGATGGCTTTTACTAGACGAGCCGTTATACCCTTCACTACTACTAGGAGGCTTGTTCATTATAATGGGTATCTTCTTAGTCAATCGTAATTTTCAGCCGAAATAATGATTGATTAGTTCTTAGTGCATAAATTGGCTTTTAGATTAGTAATAGTTATTTCGTGTTGACGAATAATGAAAATGACTAAAAATCACAATAAGACTTATGTGAATTAGTATCATATTTTGTGTTTCGTATATAATGAAAAAGAAGTTTATTCTGATGTTTTTTTATTAAAATATGGAAGAAGAACAAGGGAATAGGCATGAGATAATAGATGATTTGATGAGAGATTAGTTACTCAGCTAGCTTAAATATTTCTTTTTCACTATTCCCAATGGATTTCAAATTAATCTAATGGAAAGAAAATTAGTAAAAAGGGAGCGAATGATGGATAAATTATTGCAAGAAATCGTAAATTGGGTAAGTAAGACTGATAAACAAATTATTATTGGCATTTCCGGACACGGAGCTGCTGGAAAAACTACGTTTGCCAATAGGCTTATAAACTTTCTAAAGCATAATGAAGTAAATTATATTAATACTGATCCGTATATCGTTAGTTCTGATATTCGAAAAAACGTAGTTATCAACTATACATATCAAAATGAAAGCATCAATATAAAATGACCGCTTGTCATCCGGCAGCACATCATTTGCCTTCTTTAGAACGAGACGTTCAGATGGTGAAAGCTGGTTTAGATTTTTATACGATTGATACGACTTATCTAAGAAGTGAGTTTATTTCTTCAGAAAATAAAGTGACCATCGTAGAAGGTATGAGTGTTGCATTTATAAATCCAGATTTATTTGATTTGAAACTTTACTTCTATACAGATAGCGATACGGAATTATTTAGAAGATCAAGTCGTGATATTGTGGAAAGAGGAATCGATTTCTTATATTTAAGGCAGTCACATGAAGAGCGTAGAATTCAATACGAACTGTTTATGCATCCGTACAGTCAGAATTTTGATATTATTATTTACAGTTCCGAGGAAGCAACAACTCTTGAAAAAAATGCAATTGCATATTTTAAACTTTAAATATGGACTTGATGGAGGTTCCCATAATAATGATGAAACAACTCAACATTAATGGTTTTATTGTAAATGTTAATGTAGAACGAACAAAAGAGCTTTACGAAGCATTACCTCTTATATCAGATAAAGAACATTGCGGCTGTGATGATTGTACAAATTATACAAAAGCTACCGATCATTTTTCACCAGCAATTAAACAATTTTTTGAACAATTTGGTATTGATCCTAGAAAAGAAGCAGAAGTCTCACATGCTTGTAGTGAAAATGGTATGAATCATTATCTCGTAGACTATCATTTTATCGGTGAAATAGAAGATGTAAAAGAATTAGATTGGATTAACGTCGACGGAGCATTGTTTGGATTAACAAATTATGATGGACAATTATCTTCTCCTATGATTCCAAATACATTTTCGAAACCGATTATCGAATTGATTGTGCAGATCGATCTTCATTTGTAAATAAAGTTCAGTTAGAGTGATATATTTTGAATTAGGCATCAGCAAAAGTGTAATGTAAACTTTTGCTGATGTTTTTCACTTTTTAAGGATAAGTCATATAGCAAATTCGGTGTTTTCACATATGTCATCCGAAACAATTATTGATCGATTTTTGCATAGTAATTTTCGACAATGTTAGTTAGATTCATTTATACTGCATTAGTATATTTTATGAATAATATCCTTAATTTTGAAACTTAACTACTTATTAATCGTATATATATTAACAATAGAAAGGGGCAACCAATTTGAAAATTATATTCTTTATTATAGCAGGTATCTTATTTATTCTTGGTTTGATTATGGCTATTGGGTTTTGGATGTTTCAGAAGGAAACGAACAAGGAAGATCCTGACTATATTGTACAGTTTATAAAGAAAAATGCGGGAAATGATAATGTCTCGCTGTCAATAAACTATAATGGTCAAAAGTGGGTTGAGGTTAACGAAAAAAATCAACTACCTCTCGCGAGCACAGTTAAAATTATTGTGGCAATTGAATATGCTCAACAGGCAGCAGAAGGAAAAATTAATCCGGAACACGAAGTTAGCTTAGAGGAACTAAATACTTTTTATGTTCCCCCAGATGGTGCACATGACGCATGGATTTCTCAATTAAGCAAAGGCAAAGAGATAGAGAAAGTTCCTTTAAGTGAAGTAGCGAATGGAATGATTGCTTACAGCTCAAATGCTAATACAGATTACTTGATGAAAGTACTCGGAATTGAAAATATCAATCAAGTTCCAGAGAGTTTAGGTATTTCAAATCATCAACCTATTTATCCGATTGTAAGTGCGCTGTTCATACCTAATCAGCTTATGCAAGAGAAGAACTTAACAAAAAAAGAGACGCTAGAAGCTTTGAAAAGCATGGACTTATCAGAATATCGTTATAGAGCAATTGAAATTCACAAAAAGTGGCTCAGCCATCCACCAACGAATCAAGAAAAAGAGCAAACAAAAAAAATGATGGACATGGATTTCCAAAAAATTTGGTCCGATCGATTGCCTGGTTCTACTACAGAAGACTATGTATTAATTATGGACAAACTAAATAGCAAAGAATACTATAATGAAAATATACATAAATATCTGGATCCAGTAATGGAGCAGTTGATGAAAAATCCAGCTAATCGCGAATGGCTTGTTCATGCGGGGCAAAAGGGTGGATCGACTGCATTTATTGTGACAAATGCGATGTATGCCACAGATAAAGATGGCAATAAAACAGAGCTTGCATTTTTCTCAAATGATTTAAACTTACTAGAGCAAGCAAAACTAACTCGAAAATTGAACGGTTTTCAACTGAAGTTCCTGACAGATGCGGAATTTCGCACATATGTAAAAGAAGAATTGTCTAACCTATGAAAAGCTGTTGAATAGCTTGGATATGGTAAAGACTTAGCATTGAGAAGATGAAAAATAAATAGTAAGGTTAACCCCCGAGATAGTCTAGCTTCTCGGGGGTTTGACTGTTAGACATCGATATGAAAAACTTGTTTAAAGCCAACTTTTCCAACTTCAGTGATTTTAATAGCTCGTATAGAGGGTACTCTCGTAATCCAACCCAAATCCAAAAAGTGTGTAAGCAGACCATGTCCTAAAGCACCAGCTAGATGATGGCGACGTTCACTCCAATCTAAACAAACGTTAGAAAATGAGCGGCGCTTCTTTTTTAATGCTTTTAAATCAATACCGAAATCAGTAAAGAAATGTTCTCCTGAAGATGTCACGATAAACTCTTTTTCTACTTTTTTTAAATAACCAGATTCTAACATTGAATCAGTTAATGCGACCCCTAATTTTCCTGCTAAATGATCATAGCAGGTTCTAGCCTCTTGTAGTAACTTCATTTGACTAGATTGTTTTAAAGAACGTACTTCAGGAAGCGGGGAGATGGCTAAAAAGGATTCTATAAACTGTGCGATTTCTTCATTGGCTAGCTGAAAATAGCGATGACGTCCTTGTTTTTCGACGGTAACGAGTTTACCCTCTACTAATTTAGTAAGGTGAAAGCTAGCTGTTTGAGGTTTAATAGCTGCCATATAGGCTAGTTCGCTAGCAGTATGAAAACGTCCGTCCATCAAGCTTGCTAGAATGGTTGCCCGTGAGGTTTCGCTCAATAGAGAGGCTACTTCTGCCATATTAGGATTAATGCTCATGATATTCCACCTTTTTTGCATTCTATACTTCGATTATAGATGTAATGTTAATTGCTTACAATGACTGAAAATGAAAGGGAGGCATTAGGATGGATACATATTATGCAGTAATCTGTATGTCCCAAAGAATAGAAAAAGATGAAGCAGGCTATAAAAGAGTGTCGGTCGTAAGGGGGGGCCTGGATTTATTCGCTTGGAAGGAATGAGAAATCAATTAGGGGAAGGGATTACGGTTTATTATTGGGAAACATTAGAGGCTATTGAAGCACGGAAAGAGCATAGGGAGCATTAGACAGCACAACAAGAAGGCAAAGAAGCATGGTACAGCCAATACGTTGTGGAAATATGTAAAGTTATTCGGGCTTAATCGTTTTTGATATTGTAAAAGAGAGTGATAAAGTTATGAAGAGCATTTTCTTCTAAATTTATAAAGGGATAATGATTTTCTTTTAACATTTTGGGTCATTACCAAAATGTTGTTTGCAATTTTCAATTGGCTACTGATATGATTGGAATTCCCGAATCGGACAGGTCGATTCGTTTTAAAAGCTAGGAGAGAGAGGGTATCTATGAACCAACAATTTATCGAACTTATCAATGCAAGAGAGAACAATCTAAAAAATGTTAATCTACAAATTCCAAAGGGGAAAATTACAGTTTTTACAGGCGTATCTGGTTCAGGAAAGTCTTCCATTGTGTTTGACACAATTGCACAAGAAGCGGGACGTCAATTGAATGAAACATACAGTAACTTTATTAGAACATTTCTTCCTCGTTATAGTAGACCGGAAATTGATGAGATTCGAAATCTCTCGACAGCAGTTGTTGTGGATCAAAAACGATTAGGCGGTAATGCTCGCTCTACGTTAGGAACAATATCGGATATTCTTCCATTATTCAGATTGCTATTTTCACGATTCGCTACGCCACATATTGGTGCTGGCCATAAGTACTCATTTAATGATCCAAATGGTATGTGCCCTACGTGTGAGGGAATCGGAAAAGTTATCACATTAAATATCGATTCTGCTATTGATCGTCAAAAGTCATTAAAAGAAGGGGCAATTCTCTTACCAGGCTATGCACCAGATTCTTATCAATGGAAGACATACGGTGAATCTGGCTTCTTTGATATTGATAAAAAAATAAAAGATTATTCGCAAGAGGAACTGCAGAAGTTTTTATATGCGGAGCCTGAGAAAGTTAAGGTGCAATATGATGGTAGTGATATTAATGCAACCTATGAAGGTTTGGTCGTTCGATTCATGCGACAAGCGATCAATACAGAAAAAGAAGCCTCGAAAAGAAGTTTGAAAATAATAAAAGATTTCACTACTGCTTGTACATGTCAAGTTTGTGATGGCAAACGTTATAATGAAATCGTCCTTTCCTCTAAGCTTTATGGTTACTCGATTTATGATGTAACGGCAATGCAATTAACTGAGCTTATTAATGTCCTAAAAACATGGGAAGAACCAAAAGCTAAACCGATTATTGATAGTATTCTGGAGCGTTTAACGAATTTATGTGATATCGGCTTAGGCTATATGAGTTTAAACCGTGAAACATCCACACTATCAGGTGGGGAGTCACAACGTGTGAAAATGGTGAAATATTTATCAAGTGACTTAACTGGTCTCCTTTACATTTTTGACGAACCAAGTACAGGATTGCCTCGTGATGTTTATCGCCTAAATGACTTGCTTGTAAAAATTCGGGATAAGGGCAATACTGTCCTAGTTGTTGAGCATGATCCGGATGTCATTCAAATTGCAGATTATATCGTCGATGCAGGGCCACATGCTGGTTCCAAGGGCGGTCACATTATGTATAGTGGGGATTATCAAGGTTTATTACAAACCGATACATTGACTGCGAAATTTTTGAGTGAGCAATCACCAATCAATACGAATCCCCGACCTGTATCAGAGTTTCTTGAAAGTCAAAAAAGTAGCCTTCATAATTTAAAAGATGTTAGTCTTCGTGTGCCAAAAGGAGTGTTTACCGTAGTAACAGGTGTAGCTGGTTCAGGGAAAAGCACGCTTGTGAACCAAGTGTTTGCTAAGGATTTCCCAGAAGCGTTACGAATTGATCAAAACTCCCTACATGCAACGAGTCGATCAAATGCTGCGACATTCTTAGGAATTATGAACAGCATTCGAAAAGTGTTTGCTCAAGCAAACCAAGCGGATAGTAGCTTATTTAGTCATAATTCAACTGGGGCTTGCCCAACATGTAATGGAACAGGAACTGAACTTATCATTTATGGATAAAATGGAGACGGAATGTAGTGACTGCGAGGGCAATCGCTATCGTCAAGACGTTCTTGGCTACCTGTATAAAGGCAAAAATATTGTAGAAGTAATGGATATGACTGTGTTAGAAGCTTTAGACTTTTTTGAGGCGAGGGATATTCGAAGCAAATTGAAAAGTCTTGATACAGTTGGACTTTCCTATTTAACGATAGGTCAACCGTTATCAACATTGTCGGGTGGGGAATGCCAGCGATTAAAGCTAGCAAAGGAACTAAAAACAGACGGCAATATTTACATTCTCGATGAGCCGACAACAGGTCTTCATTTATCCGATATATCGAACATTATTCGTATTATTAACGAATTGGTTGAAAAGGGCAATACGGTAATTGTAATTGAACATAATGTAGATGTGATTCGTCAAAGTGACTGGATTATTGATATCGGACCACAGGGTGGTTCAGAAGGTGGACAAATCTTGTATGAAGGCCCACCCGCTGACATCAAACAATGTACACAGTCAATAACAGCGAAATATATTTAAATGAGATAGCGGGTAGGCGACTACCTGCTATCTCATTTTTGTTTTAAACTCTTATACCTTGGTGGTTTTTTTGATTAAAATGAAAAATATTTGGATGTATCAAATTATGATATAACTCTAGACAAGTGTATCACATCATGATATATTGTTTTTAGATATATGTATCATTTTATGATATATCTTAAAAAGATATAGAAGGTGATTGGTTGAAGAAAACTGAGCAATTAACAGATTCCATGTTCTATATTATGGCTGCTTTAACTAAACCAAGGCATGGTTACGCTATTATGAACTTAATTGAAGAAACAACAGAAGGTGTTATTACAATAGGTCCTGCTTCGATGTACACGATTATTAAAAAGTTATTAAATCAAGAGTGGATTTATTTGTATGATGGTTCGGATTCAAGACGTAAAACTTATCTGCTTACTGAAAAGGGCAAAGAAGTTTTAGAAGAAGATGTGAAGCTAAGAAAACTGATGATTCAATTAGCGGAAACAGGACTAAAGGAGGTTGAAGAATGAGACAAAGAAAGTATATTACGTCAGGTGGGTTAGCTTTTTCTGAGGAAAAGGACATGGAAAAATTACACCGATTTTCTTTGAAGGGGTGGCATGTCAGTGATTTTAAGTTAATGGGGTATACGCTTGAAAAAGGGGAATGCACAGATTATATCTATAGTGTAGATTATCGTTCAGTAAAAAAGGATGAAGAAGAGGAATACTTTGACTTTTTTGCATCTGCTGGATGGTCGCATATTACCTCACAAGGAGATATTCATTTATTTCGTGCAAAACCCGATACTAAACCGATTTATAGTGATCGTGACACATCGGTTGAAAAGTATGAGAATTTAATTAATTCCATGAAACGTCTAGCTATTCCGTTAGCTTTAATAACAGCACTCGCATGGATTGGAGCAATGATTAGCTCTGGTATCTTAAAATCATCACTTCAGGTAATAGCTAATATTTGTACTGTAATTGTTTTCCCAACAGCCTGTACTGTAATTGCAACATATAATAACAAATGGAAGGCAAAAGAGAAAAAAGGATTAGTTAATCTATTGAAAACTTTAACAATCCTCTTTTTAATAACTGTAATTGTTTTGTTGTATGTCGATGGCAGTACAGTTTATTCCTTAGCGTATATGACAATTGGAGCAATTGCATTTCCAACTGCTATTTGGGTCATCATGTCTCTTTATCATAAAATAGGGTGGAAGAGTGCTTAGCATTGGGGGGAGAATAAAGTTTTTAAACACTGGTATTGAGCAAAACAAGGTTGGATGATGAACTAATTAGTTAGAGGTACTAGAAAACATATTCTTAAACTTATACTAGCTAAAGTGTTTTGAAAGATCGGGCGTAAGAAAAAATTCGAAAACAGGAGAAGAGAATGGAGAATATATTTTGGATAGGTGTGGGATTAGCTGTTTTAGGATATTTTATAGCTGATGGTTTAAGAAATTTTGGTAACCCTAAAAAGGGCTCGAATTATTTTTATTTCTTAAAAGAAAATGAATTACATTACTATGTAAATCTTAGTGAAAAGGAAATTGAAGAATTATTACGTGAATATCCAGGTGCACCTAAGGTAGTATTGAATGGCAATACATACTATCCAACAAGACAGTTTCAAGATTGGCTACACTCTATAGAGCTGAATAAGAATAATAAGTAAATGAGCGGATATGTATAGCAGTTTCGATTCAAGAAATAACAAAACAAAAAGACAGAATTCATTCTACACATATTGTAGATTAATTCTGTCTTTTTGTTTTAACAGCAACGATTTTGACAAGCAGAAATAGGCATTAGTTCGATACGATTTTCAAGCGCTTAGATTCTACCTAATTCAAGGCAATGAAGAACAATAAATCAGATATTCTATATTTAAAATGCCTGGATCCTGTTTTATGTGCAATCATTTCCCATTATGCTCTTGTGCCACAACAACGGCCATTCTAAATGATTCTTAAACTTGTTCTGCCATCAATATCTGTTCTGTTAGCGTATCAAAACCGTAACGATTTACAAATTTAAAAAAGGATTCACGTTTTTTCCCATGCTCGGAATAAACCGCTACGATTTTGTCAATCAGGGTATAGAGTTCTTCGGGCTGTAGTTGGGCTTTCACTAGCTTGCCAACTCGTGCATCTGCTCCTTTAGGATAGCCGCTAATATACAGATCGTAACCATTTTTTACTTTTAACACACCAATATCATTTACAAGAGGTTCTCCGCATCCGATAGGGCAACCTGCGTAAGCAGGGCGAAGTGTGAAGGGGACAGGCTTACCAGCGATTCGACGGTTGATTTCTTTTGCGACTGGCATTCCTTCTTGTTCTTCTCCTTTGCAGAAGTTACAGTGACGTAGACTTTTAACGTAATTACCAACAGGGTATACAGATAGTCCAACTTCATTAAACTTTTTCGTGATAAACTCGACATCATTTTCAGCGACTTCTATATAAAGTTGTTGAAACGTCGTCAGTTCCAATTCTTGATCACCTAAATATTCGGCGAGTAATACCAACTGTTTGGCATTAAGCTTTGAACCAAAGCCAATCCCTCCATTAACAGCTAATTTGATTTTTTTTTCTGTTTCAGACATAACAACATTACCTTTCTATTGAAAAAGCACTTTCGGAAGCTTGTAGGAGCCGAAATTTATATTTGTCGAAAGTGCTTTTTCAGTTTGAATAATAAATTGACTAGCTATACATATTTCTATTCTATAGTGACTATTTGCTTGTCGTATCGACTACTGCATAACCGTGTTGCTCAATAGCTTTAATCATTTGATCGGTTGTTGCTTGGCTATCATCATATTCCACTGTCACAAGACCTTCTGCTACATTGACATCCACTGTTATAATACCTTCAATTTTGTACACGCTTTTGCCAACTGTGTTTACACAACTACCACATGACATTCCTTGTACGTTAAATATAATTTTTTGCATATACTTAAAACTCCTTTTGTTTTTATTTAAATACTTATAGGGGGTATATGGCAAAGAAAAAAATTTCACTTACACCAAATAAAGGTGAACATAATTGCAGACACTGTACATAAGGGTAGAACGTGTATATAAAAAGTGATCGAATCACCTAATTAATGGTTGTTCCATTTGTGTAAGTGAATTATGTGCATCTGTTCCCTATAGCCATTATATTACTATACCCTTGTAAGGTATGTAAATAGTAAAAATTATTTTTTTTAAGATTCCTTAATTATAAGGGGTTTCTTTCATATTAAATGTTTTATTTATTGAGAAAACCAATATACCCCCGTAAATTATAGGTATTGACAATAAATAAAAATGGATATACGATTCGTATATGAACATATAATCATATAGTGATTGTGTGTTAAATTTATTAATAAATAGTTGGAGGGATTATTATGTCGGGTCATCATGATCATAATCATGCACATGGTGCGAATAAAAAAGTATTACTGATATCTTTTATCATTATTACTAGTTATATGCTTGTAGAAGCAGTGGGGGGGTATTTGACGAACAGTTTAGCTCTTCTTTCGGATGCGGGGCATATGTTAAGTGATGCTATTTCACTTGGAATCGCATTACTAGCCTTTACGCTTGGAGAAAAGGTAGCTAATTATGGTAAAACATATGGCTATAAAAGATTTGAAATTTTAGCGGCTGTCTTAAATGGTGTAACACTTATACTCATTGCTCTTTTCATTTTCTATGAAGCAATTGAACGCTTTGCGAATCCACCAGAAGTTGCAACTTCAGGGATGTTAATCATTAGTATTATTGGGTTAGGGGTAAATATACTTGTAGCTTGGATTATGATGCGAGGCGGAGACACAGAAGAAAATTTAAATATGCGCGGGGCATATCTTCATGTTATTAGTGATATGCTAGGCTCAGTTGGTGCCATTATTGCAGCCTTACTGATTATGTTCTTTGGATGGGGCTGGGCAGATCCATTGGCAAGTGTCATTGTAGCTGCACTTGTTTTACGTAGTGGTTACTATGTAACTAAAGCTGCGCTACACGTATTGATGGAGGGCACACCTCAAAATGTTAATGCTGAAGATATAGTGAAAACGATTAAACAGACAAAAGGAATTAAAGGTCTGCATGATCTTCATATTTGGTCGATTACTAGTGGGTTAAATGCGCTTTCTTGCCATGCAGTTGTGGATGATCAAATGACAATTGCAGAGAGTGAAAAACTACTACGTAAAATCGAACATGATTTACAACATCAAAATATCCAACATGTAACGATTCAACTTGAAACAATGGCTCATAAACATGATAATTCAATTTTATGTACGGCTAAAGCAGAAGCTCAAGATGCACATGCACACCATCATCATTAACTGAGTAACTAAATAGTTAGAATGATCTTTACCACCTTCGATTTTTAAGTCGGAGGTGTTTTTGTATTTTGGATAGCGTAGAGTCTGTTACTATTTTATCTACTATATTTGTGTATAATAATGATAATAGCAATTTAGGAGGCTCTATTTTGGAAAAGAATATAGAAGAATTGAATCAGTCGACAGAAGAAACTGGCCCGTGTCGTAAAAGTCATCACCCAGAACGCGTGAAGAAAAATCTAACTGTTCGTTTAAATCGAATTGAAGGCCAAATTCGTGGCATCAAAGGGATGGTAGAGAAAGATGTGTATTGCGATGATATTATTACACAAATTTCAGCTACACAGTCTGCATTGAATAGTGTAGCGAAAATTTTACTGGAAGGTCACTTAAAAGGCTGCGTGGTCGATCGTTTAGCTGAAGGCGACGAAGAAGTGCTAGACGAATTACTTGTAACAGTTCAAAAGTTAATGAAGAAATAATGCATATGAGTGTGAGCCGTCTAGCCATTCAATAAGCAATATAAAACTTATTCGTACAATTAATACAGGTGGAGAAAACGGTAAAGTTTTTCCACCTGTGCTTTTTATTGTCCGCATATAAAAGGTAGTTAACTTTGACTATCTATGGTAAAGTTTTTATGTTAATTATTACATGAACATATTCTCATATTAAGAGTTCGTTAATAACTGGAGGCGTCGTATATAATGGAAGAAGAAGTACAAACTAACACACATGAATTAGATGAAGAAACGTTATTTGTTGTATCGCAGACATTCAAAGCGTTAAGTGATCCAACACGTATCCGTATATTAAATTTATTATGCTGCGAGGAACATTCAGTAAATGAGATTACAGAGACACTAAATCTAGGACAATCTACGGTATCTCATCAATTACGCTTTCTAAAAAATTTACGTTTAGTTAAATTCCGCCGTGAAGGCACGACTTTATTTTACTCAACTGATGATAACCATGTGATGAATTTATTGCATCAAGCAATTGACCACGCTAAACATCAATAGAATGAAGTCATATGTAAACGTATAAAAGGCTGTTATATCAAGTAAGGTAATGAAGGACTAAAAAAACTTTGTGAAAAAAGTTTTTTCACTTTACATACCCTGCTTAGGTATAGTATTATAAAAGCAAGGTTAGGAGGCGAGTAGTTGGAAAACAAATTAGAAGTTGTTACTTGTCATGCTGAAGAAGCATCTTGTCGTAAAAGTCATCACTCGGAAAAAGTCAAAAAAGATTTATCGAATCGTTTAAACCGTATCGAAGGTCAAATTCGAGGCATTAAGGGCATGATTGAAAAAGATGTATATTGTGATGATGTTATCACGCAATTATCTGCTACTCAGTCTGCATTAAATAGTGTAGCGAAGATTTTACTTGAAGGTCACTTAAAGGGGTGCGTAGTCGATCGTTTATCAGAAGGTGACGAAGAAGTGTTAGACGAGTTGCTCGTGACGATTCAGAAATTGATGAAAAAGTAAGTGAGTTATCTTATATAGCACGGAGTTTTTTTAGATTCTATATACCCCGGTGTTGTATAAATTAATCTATAATAATAAAATTAAGGGAGAGAATTATATGCAAAATGTAACATTAAATGTAGAAGGAATGTCTTGTGGACATTGTGTCAAATCAGTTGAAGGTAGCGTTGGTGCACTAGCTGGCGTTGACCAAGTAAAAGTAAACCTAGAAGAAGGTTTAGTGGAAGTTGCTTTTGATGAAGCACAAGTATCACTTGAACAAATTAAAGAAACAATTGATGATCAAGGCTACGATGTAAAATAATAGGAGTGCTCTCGTAGCACTCTCCTATTTTCAAAAATATATACCCCTATAAGGTATAAAAGAGGTGGAAAGCAACATGAGTTCAGAACTAAAAGAAGCAAATCTGCAAATTACTGGCATGACATGTGCAGCGTGTGCGACACGTATTGAAAAGGGCTTAAATAAAATGGAGGGTGTCGAAACTGCAAATGTCAATTTAGCACTAGAGAAATCCTCAATTAAATATGATCCTTCAAAATTGAGTGAAACTGATTTTGAGAAAAAAATCGAAGCACTTGGCTATGGTGTCGTGAAACAAAAAGCGGAGTTCAATATTACTGGGATGACGTGTGCAGCATGTGCGACACGTATTGAAAAAGGGTTAAATAAAATGGAGGGTGTTGCCACAGCGAACGTAAACTTAGCGCTCGAAAAAGCAACGATTGAATTTAACCCTTCGGAAGTAGCCATTGCAGACATCATTGCGAAGGTTGAAAAATTAGGGTACGGTGCACATCAAAAGCAAAATGACAAAGAAACCGTCGACCATCGTGAGCAAGCAATTAAAAAACAACAAAATAACTTTATTTTATCTGCAATTCTTTCATTACCATTATTATGGACGATGGTAGGGCATTTCTCGTTTACATCGTTCTTATACGTACCAGATTTTTTAATGAATCCGTGGATACAAATGGTCTTGGCAACACCCGTGCAATTTATTATTGGTAAGCAATTCTACGTAGGTGCCTATAAAGCGCTTCGTAATGGTAGTGCCAATATGGATGTTTTAGTTGTGATGGGGACGTCCGCAGCATACTTTTACAGTGTCTATCAAGCCATCATAACGGTTGGTACACATCATGGACCGCATCTTTATTTTGAAACAAGTGCAGTACTGATTACATTGATTTTACTAGGTAAATTATTTGAAGCCAAAGCAAAAGGTCGTTCATCTGATGCGATTAAAAAATTAATGGGCCTTCAAGCTAAAACAGCAATTGTTGTACGAGATGGCGTAGAAAAAGAGATTCCATTAGAAGAAGTAGTCATTGGTGACACGATTTTAGTAAAACCAGGTGAAAAAATCCCAGTAGATGGTGAAGTATTAGAAGGTACAACAGCTGTCGATGAATCGATGTTAACGGGTGAAAGTTTACCGGTTGATAAAGTATCTGGTGACGTTTTATATGGTTCAACGATTAATAAAAATGGCTTTATCAAAATGACAGCAACGAAAGTAGGGCGTGATACAGCCTTAGCTCAAATTATTAAAGTAGTTGAAGATGCGCAGGGCTCCAAAGCGCCAATCCAGCGATTAGCGGACCAAATTTCAGGTGTGTTCGTGCCAATCGTTGTTGGGATCGCCGTAATTACGTTCCTTGTATGGGTTTTATGGATCACTCCTGGGGATTTTACAAAAGCACTCGAAGTGTTTATAGCAGTATTAGTTATTGCTTGTCCATGTGCGTTAGGTCTTGCTACGCCAACATCCATTATGGCAGGTTCTGGTCGAGCAGCTGAATTTGGCATTCTATTTAAAGGCGGCGAGCACTTAGAACAAACACGCAGCATCGATACTGTAGTCGTTGATAAAACAGGGACTGTTACACATGGTAAACCAGTATTAACGGACGTTGTCGTAGTTAATGGGGAAGAAGAAAAATTCTTATCGCTGATTGGTGCAGCAGAGAAACAATCAGAGCATCCATTGGCAGAAGCTATTGTGGCAGGCATAGTGGATCGTGGCATCGAACTTGGCGAAGTTCAATTTTTTGAAGCGATTCCAGGGTATGGCGTACAGGCGACTGTTTCTGGTCAAGGAGTTGTCATTGGAACACGTAAATTAATGGCACAATACAACATTGATATTACACATGTATTACCGACTATGGAAGAACTAGAACGTAACGGGAAAACTGCGATGCTTGCGGCGATTAATGGCCAATATGCAGGTTTAGTAGCTGTTGCCGATACGATTAAAGAAACATCAAAAGAAGCTATTCGTCGTCTGCAAGACATGGGGATTACAGTCATTATGATGACTGGTGATAACGAACGTACAGCGCAATCAATTGGAAAAGAAGTTGGTGTAGATGCTGTTATTGCAGAAGTATTACCAGAGGGCAAAGCAGAAGAAGTGAAAAAACTGCAAGCTCAAGGTAAAAAAGTAGCGATGGTTGGTGATGGTATTAATGACGCGCCTGCACTAGCGACAGCCAACATCGGTATGGCGATTGGTACAGGGACAGACGTGGCGATGGAGGCCGCTGATATTACGCTAATTCGTGGTGATCTCAACAGTATTGCTGATGCGATTTTAATGAGTCGTAAAACGATGCGTAATATTAAACAAAACCTATTTTGGGCATTTGCATATAACGTAATGGGAATTCCAATTGCAGCTGCAGGATTATTAGCACCATGGGTAGCGGGTGCTGCAATGGCATTCAGTTCAGTATCTGTTGTGTTAAATGCTCTTCGTTTACAACGTGTGAAACTAAAATAATAATAAAAATAACTAACAAAAATAACTAACAAAAAACTCTTAGTCAAGCTGTGCCAAAATAATACTTTTTGGTACAGCATTTTTTTTTGCAGATTCTTCATTGGTTACAAGTTTTATTCCTATAAACGAACCTAGAATTGGAACCACTTAGACGATAAGAATTGAAAAGTACTCCCAACAAGGTGACTCCTTAAAATGTATTCGAAACCAAGAAAACTACCGGATAAAGAATGAAAGGGAATTTAAGCTATTACAAGTTTATCAGGGTGATTAAATAATGAATAACATAATTTCTTATCAGCATATCTGCATACTTTCTTCATATTTATTGTTTATACTCATTTTCAGAAGAGAGGGAGTATGATGAAAAAAATGTCATATATTTTGGTTTATTAGTAGCAGTTATAGTAATAGCCACTAATAATCAACATATTTATCTGACGAAAGAGCAGGGGTTTTCCGGGAATCGACTTACTTCCAATTGAGTACTAACGAAATAAGAAAATAGAAGGTGTTTCAAAGATGTATAGTTTGATGTCAGAAATCAGTCAAATAATTAGCGAACCAGTAACTGTTTTTCTAAACTCCTTTGAACATTCTCCGATGATTGTTGCGTTGCTTCTCGGTTTGATAGGGGCTGTAGCACCGTGCCAACTGACCGGGAATATGAGCGCGATTACTTTTTATGGATCTCGTACGATTCAAATGAAGAGTAATTGGGGAGTGATTGTATCTTTTATTGCAGGGAAAGCTGTTGTCTATAGTTTAATTGGCTTGTTTGCATGGATGTTTGGTCAATCCTTTGAAACAAAAATGACCGAATATTTCCCGATTTTTCGGCAATTAATTGGTCCATTAATGATTTTGACGGGACTCGTACTGATTGGAATTCTAAAGCTTACATTTCTTAATCGATTAACAACGCATATTCCGCTCGTCCTAAAAGAAGGGAAATTAGGATCCTTTATGCTGGGGGCGAGCTTTGCATTAGCTTTTTGTCCCACTATGTTTGTTCTCTTTTTTGTCTGGCTTATGCCAACAGTCATGTCAACTTCTTATGGTTTAATCCTACCTGCAGTTTTCGGTCTCGCGACATCAGTGCCACTAATTATTTTGTTCGGTTTAATATGGTTCTTTGATGTGAAACGCTTAATTATGAAAAAAAGTATGAAAATAGGGAGAATTGTACAATTTATTGCTGGGATTATTCTTATACTGATAGGAGTTTTTGACACGATGACATATTGGGATTATGAATAATCATGTGTTAGGTAGCATCAGCTTAAAAAAGTTCGGATCGTTTGGTGCTATAGGGTAAAGGGAGTTGTATTATATGTTTTCAGATTTGAATCTTTTATTAGCATTTGGTGCGGGTTTTTTGAATTTTGCGTCACCATGTACGTTACCGTTATATCCAGCATTCATTTCGTATATTACGGGTATGTCATTAGATGAGTTAAAAGAAGGAAATACAAGGTCTAAGAAGATAGGAATGTTGCATACAATCTTTTTCCTACTAGGCTTTTCGATAATATTCATTTTCTTAGGTTATAGTTCGTCTTTAGTAGGGTCATTCTTTTATCAATATAAAGACTTACTCCGACAAGTGGGGGCAATTTTTATAGTCATCTTTGGATTAATGATTATCGGAATGTTCACACCAAAGTTCCTAATGAAAGAGAAAAAGTTGCAATTTAAAAATCGCCCAACAGGTTATTTTGGATCTTTTCTGATTGGTCTTGCATTTGCAGCTGGTTGGACCCCCTGTACTGGACCAATAACTGGCGCCGTATTTATGATGGCTTCTCAAAATCCTAGTTCTGGAATGCTGTATATGATTGCCTATGTATTAGGGTTTGCGTTACCATTCTTAGTGCTGTCGATCTTTATCACAAGGGTTACGTGGTTTCAAAAGAATAATCGTACCATTACAAAATTCGGTGGTTATATCATGATTGCATTTGGCGTTTTGCTCTTTTTTGATGGCTTGACGTACATAATTATCTGGATAAGTCCTCTTTTTGATGGCTTTACAGGGATATAATCATGTAGGGTTAGAAAATTTTTTTCAAAACAAAGTGTCGAAGTATTTTGTTGAATACTAGGATAGGGTATGGATTTTTTGAACAAAATAATAGATGAGAATGCACCAGCCGAAAATGTATTATTTTCCCTGTGTCAAAGGTCTTAAAACAAGAGATTTGAAAGTGTTGTAAATAGAAATGAAGAGTGCTTAAAGGGCACTCTATTTTTCACAATGTTTTATACCTATGGTGGGTATGTAAAAATAAGGAGGAAATAAATATGAAATCAAGAATATGGATTACGTCATTATTCGCGAGTATTTTAATTATCGGAGGTTGTAGTTCGAGTAAATCGGAACCAGATGACAACATGGATCATTCAAATATGTCACATGATGATATGAAAATGGAAGAAGCCGATAGCCAAACAGAAAATGGTCATATGAGCCATACGAACCCTTTAGCATTAACGGATTCTATTGGAGAAAATGAGCTTGCTCTTCCTGCATTACTTGAACCAGAAAAAGAAAAAGGAAATGTTTATAATATAGTGGCGCAAAAAGGGACAGTTGAATTTTTTGATGGCTATCAAACAGAGACCTTAGGATATAATGGTTCATTCTTAGGTCCAGTAATTCGTGTGAATAGAGGAGATACAGTGAAATTTAGAACGGTCAATGACTTATCAGAAGAAACGACATTTCATTGGCATGGGCTAGACTTACCCGGAGAAGGCGATGGAGGACCACACAAAAGTATTAAGCCTGGTAAATCAGAAATAGTGGAGTTTACAGTAGATCAACAAGCAGCCACATTGTGGTTCCATCCTCATCCTGAAGGGAAAACGTCAGAACAATTTTATAAAGGGTTGGCTGGTTTAATCTATGTCGAAGATGAAAACTCTAAAAATCTGGGTTTACCGAGTGACTATGGTGTGAACGATATACCATTGATTTTCCAAGATAGACAATTTGATGGTGGGAAACAATTGAATTATCAACGATTTAAAAATGATGACGGCACAATTGGCGATACATTATTAGTCAATGGCACACTAAATCCGAAACTAACGATTAGTAAAGAAAAAGTTCGACTACGTTTGTTAAACGGCTCAAATGCACGCAATTATACGTTCAAATTGAATACTGGAGACTCATTTGAACAAATAGCAACAGATGGAGGATTTCTGAACACACCCGAAACAATGAATGAAATTACTTTAACGCCTGGTGAACGTGCAGAAGTCATAGTGGATTTTTCAAAGTATGATGCAACAAGCAACGTTGCTTTGATCAATGAAGATAACACAATCCTTTTACCATTTAAAATCAATGAAGTAGGGACAGAAACAAGTGACATGCCACAAAATATGAATGACTTTGCTGTAACGGATGAAGAAAGAAGTTTACCTGTGTCAAAAAAATTAGAGCTTTTCGGTATGGGGAATATGGTTACAATTAATGGTAAACGATTTGATATGAATAGAATCGACTTCACACAAAAACAAAGTGAAACTGAGATTTGGGAAATTTATAATAAGCCAGATATGATGGGTGGCATGGTACATCCATTCCATATTCATGGTACACAGTTTAAAATCGTTTCAATAGATGGGAAAGAACCTCCAGTAAACGAACAAGGGTGGAAGGATACAATAGCTATTGAACCTGGGGAAACATTTAAATTAGCGATAAAATTTAATAATAAAGGTATCTATATGTACCATTGTCATATTCTTGAACATGAAGATAACGGTATGATGGGGCAAGTATTGGTAGAGTGAAAATTTTGGATGCCGCTGCCGAAATATTGTTAAACAAGTCTCCGAAAAGTAAAATTTACGGAGACTTGCTTACAATTGTGGAAAGGGAGCATTTTTTTATTGCAGAAATTGATGGAGTAAATATGGTTGTTTTTACGGTGGCAGGTTTCATTTAACTATTTTCGCATCATTAAATAATAGTATATAAATAAGATTGATTTATACTTGAATTGTTAAGCTGTTTTTTTAAACTCTTTCATGTGCTTCATATACGTTTTCATAAACACTATGCCACAAATGATTATAAACCAGGGAGTACTAAATCTTAAAAGTGCAAATGGTGTTTCAAATAAAAAATCAATAAAAAAATCTATACCTTCTTTGTCCCATAGACCAGGAGTAAAATAAGCTGATTTTAGACTGGTATATTGTAAAGTATTATCAAACAAGCATATGGTTAATATTATAAAAAAGAATGTAAAAGCACCGTAGTAATTGATTAGACGTTGCAAATAGGATTTTTCTGATACATTGTCTGAAAACAACTCATCTAGTCCATCGGTTGATTTGCACCAATATTGTGATGAAGACAAACGTGATCCTCCTATATGTTGCCAACCATAGTCCACATGTAATTGTGTATATTGCTGATACATCTCTGTCGACTTGAACGATTGGAAGTCAATGCGGATGACTTGTTCGGGGGATTTTGTTTTTTCAAAATAATATATCCCGAGTGTATTGACCTTCTGGCAAATCCATCCTTTTTGAATCATTTCATTTAACCATTTCTCTTCTTTTTGTACATCAATAAACATTCTAAACTTCCTCATTATACTCGCCTCCTTCATAAAGTGAGAGAATGTGGCTTAAACGTTCTTGTTCAATCCGTAATATTTCAAGTCCCTCGCTTGTTAGCCTATAAACTTTTCTTCTCGAATCATCAGTAGGTACGAGCACAATCCACTTGGATTTCAATAAGTTCTCAATTGCCCCATATAATGTACCTGCAGCTATTCGAACTTGCCCCTTACTCATAACTTCTACTTTCTGCATAATTGCGTAGCCATGTAACGGTTCTCTTAACGCCAACAGGATGTAATGCATTGTTTCAGTTAAGGGAAGTAACGTATGTCTTCTCATTTAACTATCCTCCTTACCATTCAACTATACAGTCAGGCTATATAGTTAGATTATATATAGTTTAACTATACATCTCAACTTTATAATGGTATTTATGGAAATTTTTTTAAATATTCCTCAATAAGTTAGCAACCAGAGATTTTTTTTATAAAAACTTGAATCAATATGATAATGAACTTTTAAAATAAACATTAAGAAACCGAAATTTCAATGATCTCTTAAAGAAATGAATGAAATAGCGCATTATGCAGTAGAACGTTGAAGTTAAGAAATCCGAACAACTATTGTGTTTGAGTGACTTACGGGCACCTTTTCATAAGATAACTGTTCGATGCGCGCTAGAAGGAAATAAAAAAGTAATAGTTACTAAACTCGAAATAATTATAGGGCGTCGAGGATAACTTTACACATTCCATTATTAAGACTAATTGACAATGATAATCATTCTCGGTATAATCCGATTGAGATATGTTCTGAATAGTGCGATATGTAAAAATGCTTTTTTTCGTAGATTACATATTTACTAGAGTAAATGGAGGGGAGGATTACAAGTCGAAGGATGAACATTTATCTCAAATGAGTTTATAAATAAAGATAGATTGCGGTGGTAATGAAAGGAATGTGAAAATGCAGAAAAGAAAGCGATTGTTAATTGGACTCACATTGGGCAGGCGTCAATCTAAAGTCACTGTTAATGACCGACAAATAGCGCTGGAAGAAGAGTATGCAAGCAGTATTCAAGAACAAGTTGAAATTGCTCAACAAGCGGAGCGTGCAAAATTAGATTTTTTGTTTAAGGCGGATTACATAGTGGCTCACCCTGCTTTTATGAAAAAAAGTAAAGGAATTGCTACAGATCCTACTTTATTATTCAGCATTATTAGTCAACATACAGAGAAAATTGGACTTGTCACAACAGCTTCTACCTCATTTGTTCCTCCTTACTTATTAGCAAGACAATTACAGTCGTTGCAATGGTTAAGTGCTGGAAGGGCAGGTTGGAATGTCGTGACCTCAATAGAAGGGTTTGAGAACTTTAACTATGAGGAGCGTCCAACATCGAAAGAACGTTATGAAAAAGCTGCCGAGTGCACGCAAGTTGTGAAGCGTTTATGGACGAGTTATCCTCACGAAAAATTCACGGGAGGTCCTTCTGAAAGGTCCGTAGAAGAATTGAATCACAGAGGTTCTCACTTCGCTGTAAAAGGTCCCTTAAATGTCATTTCTCACCCAAAAGGAATGCCTCCTATATTTCAAGCAGGTGCTTCTGATGAAGGAAGAGCGTTCGCTGCGGTGACTGCAGATGCCATTTTTGCTGCGACACCTGAATTATCGGTAGCCGTTGAATTAAGAGCGGATTTAAGGTGCCGTGCAGTAGCGGAAGGGCGTAAAGGTGATGATATACGTCTTTTACCTGGTTGTTATTTCTTTGTTGGAAAGACAAGAGAAGAAGCCGAAGAGATGCACCGTCAAGCCCATGCCCACATCACGATGGAACAAAAATATCATGCGGCAGAGGAACTACTACGTGTTTCTTTACGAGATTATGCTTTAACGGACGTTATTACTGAAGAATTCTTGCCTGCTCTCGATTCAACAATTCGCAGTCGCACACATAGTGAATTGTTATACCAATACATTGAAAAAACTCATCCGACTGTTGAAGAGATCTTGAATCGACCAGAAGTGATGAACTCCGCCCATTGGGTAGTCGTCGGAACTGCGGAAGATGTGGCAAAAGAGATCATTCGGTGGTACGAAGCGGAAGCGATAGATGGAATAATTGCAGTACCTGGTGGATCAGATAGTTCATTAACGTTATTTTTAGAGCAGGTTATACCACAACTTGCAGAGCACGGTTTGTTTCGAAAAGAATACACTGGTTCAACATTACGAGAACATTTAGGAATGGATAAACAATCCAAAGGAGAAGATGAATGATGAAAAAACGAATGAGTTTATTACTATTTGCATTAATGGCAATTTTAGTTCTTGTTGCATGTACAGATACAACCAAAGAAAAAGAAACTCCACAGGATGGAGAGAAGGAGACTAATGTTGAAAAAGAAAGTCAAACTGAAAATGGAATGAAAGAAATAACGTACTTAGGCAATACATACCAAGTGCCAGAAAACGTAGATCGTATCGTAATTGCAGGTACGATGGAAGCGATGGAAGATGCGACAGCTTTGAAAGTAGAGCCAGTAGGAGCTATTACTCTTGCAGGAGAGTTTCCAGAAATTTTTAAAGCAGCAATGGGAAAAGCAGAATCTATTGGTGAGAAGCAACAACCGAACTTTGAAAAAATCCTAGAATTACAACCAGATGTTATTTTAGGAACGACTAAATTCCCAGAAGAAGTGGTGCAAAAATTAGAAGAAATCGCGACTACGATTTTAGTGTCTCATATCTCATCAGATTGGCAAGATAACCTGATGCTAATGGCGCAATTAGGAGATAAAGAAGAAGAAGCAAAAGCGCTTTTAGCTCAGTACGATAAAGATCTCCAATCTGCTAAGACGACATTAGTGAAAGAATTTGAAGATGACACAGTAATGACGCTTCGTATTCGTGGTGGTCAAATGTTTGTTTATCCAGAAGATGTATTCTTCAACCCTTCTCTATACAATGAGCTTGGGCTAGACGTTCCAGAAGTAATCCAAAAAGCAAAAGCACAAGAAGCGATTTCTATTGAGCAATTAGCACAAGTCAATCCAGATTATCTCTTCATACAAGTTCAACAAACTGGAAACCAAGAAAATGAACAAGCTTTTGAAGAGTTGAAAAAGAATCCAATTATGCAAAATATCACAGCCTTCAAAAATGATCATGTCTACATAAATATTGTAGATTCATTGTTAGAAGGAGGCACAGTATTTAGTAAAATTGAATTTTTAAAAGCGTTAGAACAGGATGTATTAAAGAAATAGAGGGAAGCTAAATGAACATGATTCGACAGAATAAGATTTTGATAGCTCTCTTCCTATTGAGTTTATTTATTATTACAATTGCGTGTTCGACGATGTATGGTGCTACTAATTATTCTGTTTCTACGATTTGGAAAGCATTTGTTCATTTTGATCCGACGAACATGGATCACTTAATCATTCGCTCGTCAAGGATTCCTCGTGTGCTAGGTGCCTTATTAGTCGGAGCTTTCATCGCGATATCAGGGGCACTTATGCAAGGGATGACTAGGAACTACTTAGCTTCACCTGACATTATGGGAGTAACGGATGGTTCGGTCTTTATCATTACAATATCTATGATATTTTTACCGAATCTCCAACCTCTCACACTAATTTTCTTTTCTTTTGTAGGCTCAATTATAGGAGTAGCGTTCGTTTTTGGTATCGCCAAAATCATTCCAGGTGGACTGACTCCCATATCGCTCGTGATTATTGGAACAATTTTAGGGATGTTTCTAAACGGTATTTCTCAAGCTTTAGCTACTTACTTTCAAGTCTCTCAAAACATTAGCTTTTGGTATAATACGAGACTTCATCAAATTGACCCAGTCATGATTCAGTGGGCTGTGCCTTTCGCGATAATCGGGCTTGTTATTGCGCTATACGTTGCAAAGTCTGTTACTGCGATTTCACTAGGAGATGAGGTTGCACAAGGTTTAGGTATTAACATTGTAGTGATGAAAGTATTGACATTAGTGAGTGTTGCATTGTTGACAGGTGTATCCGTAGCTTTAGTTGGTAAAGTAACATTCATTGGTTTAGTGATTCCACATATTACTCGCTTTTTGATTGGAGAAGATTATAAGAGGATTATTCCATTCGCTGGCTTGTTCGGAGCACTATTTTTTGCATGGGCTGACGTACTAAGCCGCGCGATTAATCCACCTTTCGAAACACCAGTTGGCGTCATTACCGCACTCGTAGGCGTCCCTTATTTCCTTTATCTCATTCGAATAAAGGGAGGGAAGCAGCATGCTTAACCGGAAGCAAAATACTCGCTTTTTTATAGTGGGGAGTATCGGAATCGCTTTTGCGATACTTATTTTTTATTTCAGTTTAACAAGTGGTACGTACCCTTTGACAACGTCCGAAACATTTCGAACGTTATTTGGCATAGATCATATCTCTAATCATGAACTTGTTATTTTCGAGTTTAGGATGCCTAGAATTGTAATTGGTGCATTAGTCGGTTTAGCACTCGGAATAGTTGGAGCCATATTACAAGGTGTAACTAAAAATGATTTAGCTGATCCAGGGATTTTAGGTATCCAGTCTGCTGTAGGGCTCGCAGTGGTACTTTATATGTTCATCATTCAAGGCAATATTAAAGAAATGTCGAGTTTCGGTATTGTAGGGATGTCTGTATGGGGTTGGATTGGTGGAATGATGGCAGCGTCTTTACTCTTTGTGCTTTCAAGATACAGGGGAGAGCTTGATCCGAAACGTTTAATCTTAGTAGGAATTGCGTTGAATGCTGGCTTTGGTGCTCTTACTCTTTTTATTTCACTAAAGATGAACCCTCAAGACTTCGAGATGGCTACAGTATGGTTATCGGGTAGTATTTATAGTGCATCATGGCAACAAGTAATTTCTATGTTGCCGTGGATAATCTTTATCATTCCTTTATTAATTTGGAAAGCACCCATTCTCAATGTTTTACAGCTCCATGAGGTTGCGATTATCGGCTTAGGGGTTCGAACAAACCGAGAACGTATGATTTTATTAGTAGGGTCGGTTGGTTTAATTAGTGCAAGCGTTATCGTTTCTGGAAGTATATCATTTGTCGGATTACTTGCTCCACATATTACGAGAAGATTAGTTGGTATTCATCATCAACATATCATTCCGATTAGTGGGATTGTCGGTGTGATTCTTGTTTTAACAGGAGATTGGATCGGAAAGACGATATTTGCACCTGCAGAATTACCAGTCGGGATTGTCATTTCTATCATTGGAGTGCCGTATTTCATCTATTTATTAATCCGAAAAAGTCGCAAAGTGACATGATAAAGAATTGAGGTAAGTTATGAGTTATACACATGTAGTGAAAACAATGCGTCACCCTTTGTCGCAGACTGCATATCGAATTACAATAGCAATTCCTAAGAAGCAAGCACCGAGAGATGGATATCCAGTTCTTTACGTTCTGGACGGTAACGCTTATGGAGGCCTCTTTGAAAATATTGTGACAATGCAGTCACGCCGTACTGAAAAAACAGGGGTGCATTTGTCGGTAATTGTATCAATTGGATATGAGCAAGAAGAAGTCTTTAATTCTCTACGAGTATATGACTTCACACCGCAAAGTGAAGTTGTCAACTTACCAGAACATCCTTCTGGAAAGCCTTGGCCTAGTTCTGGAGGAGCGGAGCAGTTTTTAGAAATATTAAAAGAAGTGAAAGAAATCGTTCGACAAATGCTCGATGTCAATGATGAACAGCAACTTATTTTCGGGCATTCTTTAGGTGGTTTATTTCTCGTTCATACGCTCGTTCAAGAACCACAATTATTCTCACACTATTATATCTGTAGTCCGTCACTCTGGTGGAATCAAGAGCAAGTATTACAAGAAGCTTTGCATATCTCACAATTAGAATGTGCGATTTTCATAGCAGTGGAGCAAGAGTCAAAACATCAAATGTATGAAAATGCGTGGTCTTTATTTCGTCATTTGGAAACATTACCTTTACAATCGGTGCAATTTTATACATCACCAGATGAAAATCATATGTCAATCGTTCCAACGAGTATAAGTCAAGCATTACGATATTTAATGAATACAAAGTCTTTCTCGCCAGAGTAACAGAAGATAGAAGATAAACTTGAGAAGATGAGGTGAGAGAAATGATAGCTGTTGAACAGATTACGGTCGGTTATGGACCGACTATCGTCATAGAAGAATTAAGTGTCACGATTACGAAGGGGCAAATTACAACCATTATCGGACCAAATGGATGTGGCAAATCTACTTTACTCAAGACAATCGCTCGTATTTTAAAAGCGAGTCATGGTGCTGTCTTTATCGATCAACAAGCGATTCACGAGACAAGCACTAAAGAAATTGCGAAGAAGATGGCGATTTTACCCCAAACGGCTGAAGCACCTACAGGATTGACGGTGCGTGAGTTAATCACATATGGTCGATTTCCACATCAATCTAGTTTCGGGCGTTTGAAAGAAGACGATCTACGAGCGATTGATTGGGCTCTGGAAGCGACAAACTTAAGCGAATTTCAAGAGCGACCGATCGAAGCGTTGTCTGGAGGGCAGCGACAACGCGTTTGGATCGCGATGGCTCTCGCCCAAGATACCGATATATTAATTTTAGATGAGCCAACGACTTATCTAGACATGGCACATCAACTCGATGTTTTACAATTGTTGGAGCGGCTTAATCAAGAGCAAGGGAAGACAATTGTCATGGTATTACACGATTTAAATCATGCATCTCGTTTTTCTCACTATTTAATTGCAATGCGTGATGGCGCAATGATAACAGAAGGTACACCAGAACGAGTGATGACTTGCGAACATTTACAATGCATCTTTCAAATTCAAGCGATGTTAACGACTTGTCCCTTCAGCCAAAATCCGATTTGCTTATCATATGGAAAATTAGAGGAGAGCGTATCATGAATGATTGGTATGATGTGAAGATTATAGGAGAATGAAAATACAAAATACGATAACCACCGTACGTTAGGGGCAACAGGTGAAATTATAAAAAGAGGCGTCTTCCGATTTGACAGGAAGGCGCCTTTAACAATTAAAACATTTGCGGTAAATATTCATTCGTAAAGCGCTGATTTTTGCGAAGCCATATTTTTAAAATCATGCGATGGGTTAACAACCTATGTCGATTATTTGGTCGTGTTTTTGCCTCAATCAAACTTTTAAGTAAAATTTGTGTCTCTGTTGCAAAAAGCTCAGGGTTTACAAGTACATCTAGTTTATAGTCAATTAGGTTGGCAGCTTGAACAGAGGCGAGGAGTTTAGCAAATTGTGTACTCATTTCGGAATAGGCCTCTTCGAATTCTAAATCTATTAAAGTATGTAAGGTATGTGTGATTTCAGCTTCAAGTGCTTGTAGTTGATCAGTTGTTGGATGTGTCAAAAAATCACCTCATCTTAGTAGTGTAATAAGAGTTTAAATGTTAGGATCTATGCCATAAATAGGCCGAGTGCTGCACAAAGTATGCCGAGAATGACTGAGCTGAAAATATAAGTCACCGTGTTTAGCCACTGATGTTTTTCAAGTAACTGCAATACCTCAAAGCCAAATGTAGAAAAAGTTGTGTAGGCACCTAAAAATCCTATGCCTAAAAGTTGCCAAAGCCATTCAATTGGCTGTAATCCATATAAAAAACCAAGGGCAAAGGAGCCACTACAATTTATCATAAAAGTAGCCCACGGATACGAACTTACGATATATTTACCAATGCTAAATCGGATAAGGGCACCAAAAAAACCACCAATACCTACGAGTATCATTGTACTTGCCTCCTTGCAAAAAAGACACCTAAAATAGCAAAAAGAAGACCGCCTCCAACACTGCTAGCAATGTAGCTACCGGCAAGGAACCATTTACCTTGCTCAACTAATAATAGTGCATCCACTGTAAATGTAGAAAACGTCGTAAATGCTCCGAGAAAACCAGTCCCAATAGCAAGAATAACAGGTGTTCTCTTCGTATATTTTGTGAAAAGCCAAGCTAGGCAAAAGCAACCGATACTATTGATACATACCGTAGATAAAGGAAATCCATTTTCTTGAGGAATGATCTTACTAAATCCATAGCGGGTCATGGCTCCCAAAAAACCTCCCACCCCAACTGCGAAAAACTGCTTCATTTAAGAAACGTCCCTTCGTCAAAATAACTTATTTTTTGTTTCCTATCATAAAGCGGATTCAGCCAAAAAGCGATTAATAAATTAGTAAATAAAAATTATGTTCTTACCATCTTTAAATTCTTTGTGATTGCAACTAGTGATGTTGGCCACCATTTGATCGATCTTTACCCAGGTATCTATTAACAAAAAGAATTAGCTACGGCTATGACGCTAATCCCGCAATTAACGTTTTCAACGGATCATCCTGGCTCATCTATGCGGGCTATTCGTTTAGTGTTAGAGGTAACGGAATAAAATTAGAATTTAGTAATTTACCGATTTAAAGCGCTAATTATTTCCTGAAAAACGTAAAAAATAACAATTAGATTGTTGACATTTATTTCTAAGGTGTGATAATCTTCAAGAACACTATAACAAATTGTACAAAGGAGGGCATGACAATGATTACTTTACCAGCACATTTACAAAACACAGCTGCATACATTGTCCATGTCTAAAATTGTAAAAATTATTTTGCAATGAAGGGTATGGGCTACACCTTACCTTTTATAAGAGACACATGCTCTTTTCTAGGGGATGTGTCTCTTTTTTTATTGCCTAATTACACAGTTTGTAGTGAAAAAATAGGAAGAGGAGTGTATGTAGTATGTGGAACACAATGATAAAGATGATTTTCAACACGGAGTTGCTAGATAGTGGGTAGCTTTGCACCAGAGCAAAAGGCGAAAGAAGGTTTTAAATTATGTTTGATGTCTTAAGGAAATTAAGTTGGTTTTTTAAGCTTTACTGGAAGCAGTATACAGTCGCAATTGTGCTACTTATCATTGCCAGCGTATTAGAAGTTATTCCGCCATATTTACTAGGAACTATCATTGATATTCTTACGGTAGGCGAAATGACTGCACCAGTTTTAACGAAATATATACTGATTTTCATAGGTATTATTATTAGCGGGTATGTTCTTAATTTTGTATGGCAATTCCGTCTGTTTGAGGGAGCCATCAATCTTGAAAAGATTATGCGTCGTCGGTTAATGAAACAGTTTCTACGTATGACACCGACATTTTATGAAAAAAATCGAACGGGCGATTTGATGGCTCGTGCGACAAATGATTTAAATGCCGTGTCTTTAACAGCCGGCTTTGGCATTATGACATTAATCGATTCGACGATTTATATGGGCTGTATCATTTTTGCGATGGGCTATATGATTTCTTGGAAGTTGACGTTTTTTGCGATGTTGCCGGTACCGATTATGGCAGTGCTCATTCAATATTTAGGGAAAATCGTACATGAACGATATATGAAAGAGCAGGAAGCGTTCGGGGAATTAAATGATAACGTCTTAGAATCCGTTGCCGGTGTTCGCGTAGTGCGTGCTTATGTACAGGAGAAGAAGGACGAAGCAAATTTTGCGGCAATGAGTGAAACAGTTTATGAGAAAAATATGCATACGGCAAAAATCAATGCGCTTTTTGGACCGATTACAAAGGTCGGAACAGGGATTAGCTATGTCGTAGCACTTGGTTACGGAGCGCACTTAGTGTCGACTGATGCAATGACAGTTGGGCAGCTGGTGACCTTTAATGTGTATCTTGGGCTAGCAGTTTGGCCAATCTTTGCAATTGGGGAATTGATTAATGTGATGCAACAAGGGAATGCCTCGCTTGATCGTGTACAAGAAACGCTAAATTATGAAGCAGACGTTCAAAATACTGCTGAACCCAAAGCGGTAGCAACGCCAAATGCTATAGGTTTTGAGGATTTAACGTTCCAATATCCGATGAGTCATGTAAAGAACTTACAGCGCATTTCTCTATCACTGAAAAAAGGTGAAACCCTTGGTATTGTCGGGAAAACAGGTGCTGGGAAGACGACATTTTTACGTCAATTATTACGAGAATATCCATTAGAACAGGGGCAACTATCGATTGATGGTATTGATATTACCGCGCAATCAAAGGAGCAACTGTTGGATTGGATTGGTTATGTACCACAAGATCACGTGCTGTTCTCTCGTACGATCCGTGAAAATATCCTATTTGGAAAAGAGCATGCGACAGAAGAGGAAGTAAAACAGTCTGTTCGAGCTGCGTATTTTGAGAAGGATTTAGAAAATTTACCAATGGGTTTAGAAACACTTGTTGGTGAAAAAGGTGTATCGCTTTCTGGTGGACAAAAACAACGTGTGTCAATTGCGCGTGCGCTCATTAAGGATCCTGAAATTTTGATACTTGATGATTCTCTTTCAGCAGTGGATGCAAAGACCGAAGCGAAAATTATTGAAAATATTCAGCAGGAACGACAAGAGAAAACGACGATCATTACCACACATCGTTTGTCTGGTATTCAGCATGCCAACCTAATTATTGTGTTAGACGATGGGCAAGTGGTTGAGCAGGGCACGCATGAACAACTCCTTTCACAAAATGGCTGGTATAAAGAACAATTCGATCGTCAACAGCTAGAAGGAGGTGCCTCATGAGTACAAGTAAACGATTGTATCACTATGCGATGTATTTTAAGCGACCGATTTTTCTTGGGCTATTTTTCTTAACGATTGCTGTATTTACAGAGCTAGTAGGTCCTTTTATTGCCAAGCATATTATTGATAATTATATGACTATCGGCAACATCGAGATAAAACCTATTGCTTGGTTACTTATTCTTTATCTAGGATTAGCAGTAGCAACCGCGATTTTACGTTATTTCATGTATATTTATTTGCAGTCTGGTGCCAACCGTGTCGTGCAGAAATTGCGAAAAGATGTATTTGAACATCTACAAACATTGCCAATCCACTATTTCGATAATTTACCAGCAGGGAAGATTGTCGCACGTGTGACAAATGATACAGAAGCGGTGCGGAATTTATACGTACAGGTACTATCAAACTTCGTAACGAGTTTTATTTCAATTTTCGGGGTTTATGTGGCACTCTTTATCTTGAACTGGAAAATGGCGCTACTAGCATTAACAATGATGCCAGTAATCTACTTATGGATGATTTTATATCGTAAGTTCGCTTCACAATATAATGATGTTATTCGAACGAAAATAGCTGATATCAATGCCATGATCAATGAATCGATTCAAGGTATGACAATTATTCAAGCATTCCGCCGTGAACAGCAAATGAGTAAGGAATTTGATGACATGAATGATGAGCATTATGCGTATCAGCGTAAGCTACTATTCCTAGATTCGGCTACGTCCTTTAACTTAGTTAATACGCTACGACTCATAATGTTTACTATTTTCATTTATTACTTTGGAACGCAATCAATGACTATGACAGAGGTCGTTTCTGCAGGTACGTTATATGCATTTGTAGATTATTTAACAAAACTGTTTAATCCAATAACGAATATTGTCAATCAGTTTTCGCAACTTGAACGCTCGCTCATTGCAGGGAAGCGTGTGTTTGAGGTGTTAGATATGAACGGAGAGCCAGTTTCGCAGGAAAGTTTACCGAGATATCAAGGGAATGTTGTGTTTGAAAATGTTTCGTTTGCCTATAAAAATAATGAGTATGTGTTGAAAAATTTATCATTTGAAGCACATCAAGGAGAAACAGTTGCATTGGTGGGCCATACGGGTTCTGGGAAAAGTTCGATTATGAACTTACTATTCCGTTTCTACGATCCATCAAAAGGCAAGATTTCGATTGATGGGATTGACGTAACATCTGTTTCACGTCAAACGATGCGTGAGCATATGGGGATTGTATTGCAGGACCCATATCTATTCACTGGTACAATTGCATCGAATGTAAGCTTAAATAATCCGAATATTACGCGCGAGAAAATTGAAGCTTCATTAAAAGCAGTAGGTGCAGAGCAAGTGCTCAACAACTTAGAAAATGGCTATGATGAACCCGTGATTGAAAAAGGCAGTACTTTGTCTTCGGGACAACGCCAACTTATTTCCTTCGCGCGTGCTCTCGCCTTTGACCCAGCCATTTTAATATTAGATGAAGCAACATCTAATATTGATACTGAGACAGAGGAAATTATTCAACATGCAATGGATGTCCTAAAAAAGGGACGTACTACCTTTATTATTGCGCATCGACTATCTACGATAAAAAATGCCGACCGTATTTTAGTGCTTGACCGTGGAGAAATTGTTGAGCGAGGGACACACGACGAGCTATTAGCACAAGGTGGCATTTACGAAAAAATGTATCAAATGCAAGCGAAATCTTTAAAAGAATAAATGAGAAGACCCACTTTGATAAAAAAAGTGGGTCTTTCTAATTTAAGAAGTAGATTTTACATGTTTGAATACATTGATGACAAATAAGACAACTGAAAGAGCTACAGCAATACCGCCACCGGATACACAAACTTCAAGTAACCAACGAGGTACATCTAGATAAATCATCATCATGCCTGCAAAGAGGAAGGGTAATCCAATATTGTATAGCCAGAATTGTGCTTTTGCGAGTGATGTTTCAGCTGCTTCTTTATAAAACGAATAAATTACACCGATGAGACCAGTTGACAGCCAACCCACCACATTAATGTGAGCATGCGTCGCTTTCCATTGCAAATCAATTGTATAATGCATAAAAAGTCCAAAAGCCAAACCAATCGCGAAATACACGACCGAAATTTTAATCCACTTAGCACCCATTGAAATCAACTCCTTTATTGTAGGATGTGTTGCTACTATAGTCTATTCTTGTCGAAAGAAAAAATGACCTACAACTTTTGACTGAAAATTAACTATATATTTCATGGCGTACGTTGTAAAATAATAGGGAAATAAGAAAAAAGTGTTGAAATCACCATCTATATACTATGTTTTATAGATGATAATTTTTAGACATCATTGGGGGCCCTATGAAAAAGAGAACTATTGCATTCACGATTATGGTTATGCTTTGCTTTTTTCAATTCTTATTAATAGAAGATGTATCAGCAAGCACTCAAAAATTAACAACGAGTATTAACAGCATTATTGCTAAAAATTGGACCACAAATGAGCATAGTATTACCATACGGGATATGGAAAATGGAAAGGTACTATATAGTAAAAATGGCGAAAAGATGATTCGACCTGCGTCGACACACAAGCTGTTAGTTAGTGCAGCAGCTTTAGATTTACTAGGTGCAGATTACCGCTTTATGACGAGGGCTTATATTGATGGACCAATCGAAAATGGTGTTTTACAAGGTAACATATATTTGCAGGGAGGGGGAGATCCAACACTTCTACCTGTTCATTTGGAATCCTTTGCAAGTGGCCTAAAAAAGATGGGCATTACTAAAATAACTGGGGCATTAATCGCTGATGATAAGTGGTTTGACGCTGACGAATTATCAAAGGGTATTGTACCTGAAGATGAGGCATTGTCGTTTGCTTCAAGGATATCTTCTTTGACCTTATCGCCTAATGATGATTACGATATTTCAACTGTGCAGGTTAAAGTGACAGGTTCTAAGGTTGGAGCTACAGCAAACGTTCAGCTAGAACCATATACGAGTATAATTCCGATCGTAAACCAAACAAAAGTTGTCAAAAAGGGTGCTAAAAGTTCACTAAGCATAACACGCGAATATGGCACTGATCGTATAATTGTCAAAGGGAATTTACCTGCGGGAACACAGCACAATACAAAAGTAACAGTGTACAATCCAACTCTATATACACTTGATGTATTTAGAGAAAAATTGAAGGCGAAAGGTATACAAGAAATGCCACTTGAAACGGGGCAAGTGCCTACAGATGCACAAAGAGTAGGTGTTTTATATTCAAAGCCATTACAGGACATTAACTTCCGTTTTTTAAAACTAAGTATTAACGGTATGGGAGAAATACTCACGAAGCAAATAGGACGTGAACAGCTAGGTGAGGGTAGCTGGTCAGCAGGTATTCAAGCAATTCGCGCATACGGCATTGATAGTGGCCTTAATATGGAGCAGTGGTATTTTGAAGATGGCTCAGGCTTAAATCATCAAAACCGCGTTAGTAGTATGCAAGAAAGCTTGCTGTTACATAAAGTACGTAGTAAATCATGGTACTTTTCGTATTTAGATGCTTTGCCTCACGCTGGGAGAAAAGGCAAGCTTATAGGAGCCACGTTAGAGAATCGACTAGAAGGGTATAGTGTATCAGCTAAAACTGGTTATATCACAGGTACATATGCATTAGCAGGTTATGTGCAAGGGAAAAGCGGAAAGTGGTATATTTTTAGTATTTTGACACAGGCAAATAAATCGTCTGCGATGTCAACTATCGATCAAATTGTCACGCAAATTGCGAAGGGAATGTAAAGGGTTTCATTCTATAAAGCAATTAGATTCGGTGTCAAATAGTTTAGTATAAAACTAAATGTGATATCTATTCATGGGAAATTACAAGATAAAGTTATTAATTTTACAGGCGTTGCTGGAGGTATCGGTAGCGGGATGGCTATAGCAATGGTCAAAGAAGGTGCAATCGTGACGATTGATAACTTAAATGAAGAAACAGGTAAAGCCTTAAAACAAGAATTACAACAATGTTCTCTAAAATCTGTGTTTTTACAAATTATTTAGTGGATTGTACTAATTTTTCTAAAAATATTGATACAGTTGTAGAAAAATACGGTAAACTAGATGTATTGAATAACAACGCTCATGCTTCTAAACAAGCAACTTTAGAAGAAACAACACTAGCTGATTAAGATTTATCATTTGATGCAGGGTTCTATCCCACTTTCTATATAATGCAAGCAGCGTTATCACATTTAAAAGAGCTAAAGGAAATGTTATTACCTTTATAGCTGATGCCGGCTTAAAAGGTCATGAATCACAGGTTCTTATGCGGTTACCAAGAAAGCGATTCATGGTATATCACCTGTATATGCAATTGAATGGGATTGTTATTGGTATCAATGTAAACTTAATTGCGTACTCAGCTGGGGTAGAGGTTTGGGCAAAAGCACAACCTGAATATTATGAAGCTATGAGAAATAACATTCCATTAGGACGTTTTGGAGATGTTGAAGAATATTGGCAGTGTAGCAGTATTTTTAGCGTCTAAAGACTCTCAGTATATCACGGGTCAAATAATTTGGGTTGATGGTGGTTCTATAATGCTTCGCTAATATTCTCGTATGTTCGAGGAGGATTTTTTTGGCACAAACTAGTATTTTTAAACTCATTCATATGATTGAACAGATGAATAATGAAAACATTGTACGTTTTACCAAAGCTTTTCCTTATCCGCTAGGTATTTCACCGATTTTAGTCCTAAGCGAATTACGTACAAAAGGCCCGCAAAAGCAAGCAGAATTAGCTGAAACAATTGGCTATACAAAAGGTGCCATGACGAGCATTTCGACGAAGTTAGTAGACCTTGGTCTTGCACAAAGGTTGTATGATGAAAATGATCGTCGTACAATTCGTATGGAAATAACTAATGAAGGTGAAATCGCATTAGGAAAGGCGCAATGTATTGGTAAAGATGTCTTTTTACAACTTTTTGAAGTTTTAGATGACGAGGAAATTGCTCAATATTTATTGATTCAAGAAAAGTTAGTAAAAAGCATACAAGAAAAAAAGTTACAAGCTTAATATCAATTACACACATTAAAAAAAGGAACTCAGCTATTGGAGTTTCTTTTTTTTACATAAAATTCAAAATATCGACAAAAATAACTTTATCATTTACTGAATATTTGATACTCTTATTGGTATGCAAGGAATTTTTTCGTATAAAATCCGGAATATTGTCCTAGAAGGAGAATGACAAAAGACATGTCCATAAAAGTAAAATTATTTTTAGCATTTACAATATTATTTTTCAGCATTATCGGTTTATCCATCAATGGATATATGGATTTAACGAAGATGAAGAATGAATATAACGCTATTCTTGATAAAAATGTAGAACAGATTTACTTAGCTTCAGATTTACAAAGCAATACAAAACAACAAAGCATTTATATTCAACACTATATCGAAACTGGTAATTCTGGTACTTTAGAAAGTTTTAGGAGTGTGCAACTTAGGATAGGTACTGGTGTTGGTTTGTTAAAAGACCTAATTGTAGATGAACAACTAATAGAAATTAATAACAAAATGATAGAAGGTAAAAAGTCATTTGATCAAGTGGCTGAGTCAGTTATTTCTGCTGTTGATAATGGTGACGCTGTGGCTGCGCGTGAAATATATGATACAGAGTTATCACGATTGAATAGCCTAATGAGTAGTGTTGCTAACGAAATGTTAGCATTCAATAAAATGCAATTTGCTGAAATTGCCGACAATGCTGAGAAAGAAGTACAAAAAAGTGCCATTATAACTGTTATTATAGGAATACTAGCTACAGTTGTTTGTACATTTTTAAGTATATTAATGACGATGAAAATCGCAAAACCATTAACTGTTATGGCGAGCTCGGTACAACGTATTTCGCAAGGCGATCTAACGATTGACGACATAAAAGTAAAATCAAAAGATGAGCTTGGTACTTTAGCGAACGCTTTTAACGAAATGAAGCAATCAATTCGTTCATTGATTCGAGATTCTAGTGAAACAGCCAATGATTTATCAGCTATTGCTGAAGAGTTAACTGCTAGTACCTCACATGTTGCTGCTTCTTCTAATACGGTTGCACGTAATGTTGAAACTATTGCAGCTGGGACTAGAGTTTCTTCAACTGTTGCAAATGAGGCTACGCAAGCGATGGCGGAAACTAGTGAAGGCATCCAGCAGATTGCTGATGCAACAAATACAGTCCTAGCTAAGGCACAGCAGACGAAAGATACAGCTGATGAAGGACAACTTACAATTGAACATGCGAAACAACAAATGAATGTTATTTATGATTCATCAAAGCAAACAACTGCACTTATTTCAAGACTCAGTCATCAATCAGTTGAAATTCAAAGTATTACAAAAGTAATTACGGATATTACAGAGCAAACAAATTTATTGGCATTGAATGCGGCGATTGAAGCGGCACGAGCTGGGGAGCATGGTAAAGGTTTTGCTGTTGTGGCGGATGAAGTACGTAAATTGGCAGTTCAATCGAAAGACTCTGCCAACCTTATCGTCCAACTTACGACGGATATTTTACAAGAAACAAAAAATGTAGAAGCTTCGGTTACACAAGGTCTAACGACTGTCGAGGAAGGTGTCAATATTATCGCTCAAGCTGGAACTTCATTTACTAATATAGTGGAAGCTATTGAGGATATGACGGAGCAAATTTCTACAGTAACGGCGATTACACAAGAAATGACAGCAGCTTCAGAAGAGATTACAGCATCGATCCATGAGGTAGATGGACATGTTCGTGTCACAGCTGAGGGTACGGAGGAAATTGCGCAGAAAGTAGTGGAGCAAGTGGCTTCAATACAAGAAATTAATAATATTTCTGAAAATCTAAGTGAAAAAGCAGTAGAATTAACGAATGGAATTGCAAATTTTAAATATTAATGCATATTTTGGCGTACATTTAGCGAATACTAGTGTACGTCTTTTTTTCGTACATTATGCATATTACTATACTATATGAACTTTTTTTCAAGCTGAGACGTCTAAAGGAAGAGTAAATCTGTGGAATCGCAAGAGAGGACTCTAGAATGGAACATAAAATGAAGAAATCACAAGAAAAGAAAAGTAAAAAGAAAATATGGCTCTGGATAATAGGTAGCTTACTATCACTCATCCTAGTATTTGCGGGTACTGCGTATTATACAGTCCATAAAACAATGAATAAAATGAACACGCCACTATTGGAACCAACAAACACAGTAGAAAATGAACAAAAAACTGTTATTAAAAAAGATCCTTTTTCTGTCCTATTGTTAGGCGTGGATGAACGAGAAAACGATAATGGGCGCTCAGATACGATGATCGTCATGACTGTCAATCCTGAGAAGAAGTCGATGAAAATGTTGAGTATTCCAAGGGATACACGAACTGAAATTGTTGGCTATGACACAGTGGATAAAATTAATCATGCATATGCCTTTGGTGGTATACCTATGGCGATGGCGTCAGTAGAAAATTTACTGGGTATTCCACTTGATTATTATGTCTTTGTCAATATGGAGGGCTTCTTGAAAATGATCGATACGCTGGGTGGCGTAACGATTCAAAATGATATGGAATTGACATATGGTAAGTATCATTTCCCAGAAGGTGAAGTGACTTTAAATGGTGAGGAGGCACTTATTTTTACACGTATTCGCTATGAGGACCCACGAGGGGATTTTGGGCGTCAAATTCGTCAACGTCAAGTGATCGAAGCTATTTTGAAAAAAGCCTCGTCACCAACCACTTTGTTAAAAGCGAGTGACATGTTAGAAGTTGTTGGCGAAAATGTACGGATGAATTTCACAATGAAGGAATTGATTCAATTACAAGGGATTTATAAAAAAATGGATAGTGAAATTGAACAATTATCATTTGAAGCTGGCTCAGGTACAAGGATTGATGATATATGGTACTACATTCCAAATGAAGAAGAACTACAAAACATTCAAACAGAATTAAATGAACATTTACAATGATTTCTATATAAATATGTAAATACGCATAATTTTTCTGATGATTCGAGTAAAATAGCAGTAATTAATCTAACTATAAAGGGGGGAGAAGAATGAATGGGAGGACCCAGGTACTTAGATATACAGCTATTAATAATTGCATGGAATGTTATACACCCAGGCGGAAAGTGCAAAAGAAACGAAACAAGTCACTATTGTTACAATTACAGCTATTTTGCTTGAAGATGTTTAGATAATCTTTACTGTATATATTTGAAATATCAGAAAATTCTATGTATAATAAAGTCAACGAAATTGTTTAGGAAGTGGTTGTTATGATTATTGGTATAATTTTACTAGCATTGGCATTGCCAATAGGTATATATTTAGTAGCAGATTTACTCCGTGAACAACATCGCATAACTACTCAAAATTACCAATAAACTTCAATAACAACTAATAGACAAAGGTGAAAATGCCTTTGTCTATTTTTCTTGAAAAATTAAAAAAAGATGACAAATAATTAGCTTTTGTCGTAAAGATGCAATGAAAAATGTTATACTTAAGAAAAAATAGTATCGGGGAATGAGCATGCAAGAAGAAAAAACTGATTTTAAAAAAGAGATAATTTCTTACATTAAAATTATCGTCATAACGGTTCTAGTTGTACTTGGCTGTAAACAATTTTTATTTGCTCCTATTAAAGTACAGGGTGCGTCTATGTACCCGTCCTATGAGGATAAAGATATTATCATTGTTAGTAAGACAAGTAAAATTGAACGTTTTGATCAAATTGTTTTCCAATCACCAACTGAAGATGAGCTATACATAAAGCGTGTGATTGGCTTACCAGGGGATACAGTGGAAATGAAAGATGATGTACTATATGTCAACGGTAAGGCGTACGAAGAGAGTTATGTCAATCGTGAAACAGATGATCCCAACCTACGAATTACTGAAAACTTTACGCTAGAAGCATTACTTGGAAAAGCTACTGTTCCTGAGGACTCCTATTTTGTATTAGGGGACAATCGCCTAAAAAGTTACGATAGCCGCCACTATGGATTTATTTCTACTGAAGCTGTATATGGGGAATCAAAATTAACTGTTTATCCATTCAATCATTTCCATATTGGTCGAGAATAATATAAGAGATCTATCTACATGTCATTTTGTGTAGATAGATCTTTTTGTATTACTAATCATTTTCTTCTAAAGAAGAGTAGGTAACTTGTTTTGAGTTTAAATCTGTGCACATTTTATAAGTAGTGTAATAGGCACAAACAGATGAATCTTCGATAGATTCTTTCAATGCTTTTTGATGTTCATAGTTCGAGACATAATTTGTTGGTGCCGTTTCGTTTGAGTCACCATCAAAAATTAACTCTCCCCCATAAAATAGTATTAAAAAGTAGAAAACACAAATTAATATACGCAAACGATCACCTCTTTAAATTTGTATCTACTAACTTATTTATGGTCAAAGGAAGTAAAATATAATCAAAAATGGTAATAAAGATGAACGTATTTATGAGCTTGGTAGTCTAATTATTAGCAAGAACGTGACTTGTTGGATGAAACTATATATCAATGTGCTCTAAAAAAAGAGAAAGAAGCTTTTTAAGCCGTAATGCAGGAATTAGAAACAATTTGTGTTTAACGTCCAAAGTGAGATCATGGAGCGAGGCTTGTAGGGGAACGAAGGCTAAAAATGTCACGTCCTGTGACAATTTATCTATGCTAAAGCGAAGCGACAGCAGCACACGCCTCCTACAAGAAAGTTCTGCTAGACGACACTATGAATGGCTCGGTTTTAAAGGTGAGAGTGAGGACGATGTGGGTGTATATATGTATTCGGCTTATCAATAAGATACTTTGCTAAACGTATAAACAACATAGACCAGATACTCATTTTACTCATGAGCCTGGTCTATACTAATTCATTATTTATTTTTCATAATTGTTCTTGTAGCTTTTTTAATGATTTTTGTCGTCGCCTGTACATCACTTTCATTTTCCCATCTATCACATAAGTCAAGCACCCATAGTGGCTGTGTTTTACTAGCATCATTTAACCAATTACCTACAGAATCTTGAACATATTTGGATGGATCAGCTTTTAGTATGTCTAAAATAGGCATTGCTATTTCGGGTTGTTGTTTTAATTTGTCAATATGTTTCGTCCAAACACCACGAGGTCGAATGGATTCGACTGCAAAGCGACGAATGTTTTCGTCAGGATTACTGGCCCATTCAACTAATAGCTTTACGCTTTTTTCAATATTATCAGAAAGGTTTTCTCTAATTGACATCCAAGCAATTTCTCGAACGCCAAAATGATGATCAGCAGCAAAGGTTTGGATGTACGACAATAGCTCTTCTAGCGTTAGGTTGGAGCTTTTATTCATGAATGCTGCCCAACATCGAACGCTATCGGAAATATGATTAGAGCATTTAGTTATTACATCTGTTCTTTTTTCTTCACTTTCGTTCATCAATACGATATCTAACAATTTGCTGGCTGTCCGTATAGCTTTCATACCCGTTTCGGCATTTTGCTTTTCCATTTCTGATAAGATAAAAGTCAAATTTTCTTCTAAATTAAAAGATGGCAGAATACTTTTTAGTAATGCTTGGTGGTTAACAGCTTGCCATTCTATTAGATTAACACTCTCTAATAGACCCTGATGAAGATGCATTAATACTTCGTTTGGAATATCACTAGTTTTCCTCGCGCCTTTTCTGTTCAAAATAGCTTCATTAACAACCATTTGAAATCACCCCTATATGTAGTATAAACAATATAATCGTGGAAAAAAATACCTCTTTTAAATTGGAGCTAATAGATTGAGAGACAGCGATAAATATGAAAAATTTCAATATTAATTTTTGGTTCAACAACAAAGTCTGTTCTTAAATCTTTCTATATCTTTATGTAGGTAGAAGAAAGCTCCTGTTCGAAGTGGAATGTGCGGTCAAGTACACGTTTTGATAAGAGTCTGATTTTTAGGAGAAAAAATAATTTAATTCTCTATTGCAATAAAGTGACTTCAGGGTTATTGTGGAATTAGAAATATGTACTTTTTTTACTTTTTAAGGTGAGAAAATACCTAATATTCTAAAAAATAAGAAGGGTATTTTATAGTGTAAGCCGAATATGTAGTATGAGGTGATTTTATGACGATAGATATTACAACTAACTATCAATATCCCTTGAACCAAAACCCACAGCGTGAGTATGGTAAAGTTATCGAAAAGGAACCAACGGATGTACAAAGAATCACGAAAGCGTGCGTTGATAAACTGATTGAGGATATCGATAGAATACTTAAGGGGGCGTCTAAATGACGTCCTTTTTCATTTGGAATAATTCGTGCAGTATTATTTACACAGCTAATAACAAGGTTATTTACTTTTTTTATTTTTAAAACTAATGATGGCTGTTTTTAATGTTGCATAATTTCCTATTGCCGCATAGCCATAAAACCATCCCATAAAAACTCCCGCAAGAAAATTATGTCTATGACTGATGAAAATTGATATTAATAAGCCTAGAACTAATGCAACTAACGGAACATATTTGGAAGGGGCATGTAAGTAAACTTTTACAAGCTGTGTGATAATCATGATAACAGGTACGGCTATAACTGCATCCCAAAAATTCGTATGGATAATTGGAAACTCCATTTTCCCACTCCCTTTAAACATGTAGTGATTTTTATAAGTTATTTTTCCCGTAAACAGTTGCTTTATTCAAAAATAATATTACTTCAGACAAAATCTGTTTAAAGTATAATTCATCGGTTTCAGCAAATAGTAAATCGATGAGCTGTATTATTTAATTTATTAATTCTAGGTGGTGGTAAATTGAAACGAAAGTACATTATCATTACGAGCGTTTGTATAATTTTCATCTCCGTGTTCTATCTAGGTTTCCGAACTTACGCTGATAAAGGAAGAGATTATTATGAGGAAACAGGGCAAGTTGTCTGGGACATTAACACGGAAGAAAAAATTGTTGCCTTGACTTTTGATGATGGACCCGATAAGCAATATACAGCTGAAATTTTAGATTTGTTGGATAAATATGAAGCAAAAGGCACCTTTTTTGTCATTGGGGCAAATGCTGAAAAATATCCTGAGTTGATTTTACGCCAATATGAAGAAGGTCATGAACTTGCTAATCATACGTTTAATCATCGATTTAAAATTTCTATTCCAAATTTAGAAAAAGAATTGAAACAGACAAATGACACTATCTACGGTATTACTGGGTTCTATCCCACGTTATTTCGCCCTGTTGGTGGCGAATATACAGATAATATGATTAATGCAGCTGTTAAAGAAGGCTATACAGTCGTGATGTGGTCTTGGCATCAAGATACACTTGATTGGAAAAATCCCGGTACAAATAGAATTGTCCAAAAAGTACTAAAAGGCACAAAACCAGGGGATGTTATTTTATTCCATGATGGTGGCGGTAATCGTGAACAAACAGTCAAGGCACTGGAAGAAATCTTGCCGAAACTAAAAAAAGATGGCTATAAATTTGTTACGATTACTGAACTTATTGAAAAGCGCAATGCAGATTATCAATAATGAAATTTATAATAAAAATGTTTGATAGGAATTTGACTTTTGAAAACCACTTTGTTATTATTGCACATAATAAAAGCATACAAATTCGTTGATGAGAAAAAGTAATGTTTCATTTTGATCCACAGAGAGCCGACAGTTTGGTGGAAGTCGGTGTTCAGGTGTTACATGAAGATCCTCTCTGAGAAGGTTAACTGAAGATTTTAGTAGGTTAACTCGGGTGTCTACCGTTAAAAAGAACACGTATGATTGTACGTTGCTGAGTGCTATTGAGCGGTTTTTCAATAGAATTAGGGTGGTATCGCGGTTAACCCCGTCCCTTACTTGGGACGGGGTTTTTTGTATGCCTTTTATACAAATTGTATAGGAGGAACTAGTAATGAAAGATAAAGAATTAAAAGAAACAATCGTACAAAGAGAACGAAGAATTCGTAAGCTTTGGGAGGACAATAAGGTCTTTCAGTTATCTGTAAAGAATCGTGATGGAAAAGTTCCTTTCGTATTTTATGAGGGTCCACCAACAGCGAATGGTTTACCTCATGTCGGTCACGCATTAGGTCGTACAATTAAAGATGTTGTTGCAAGGTACAAGACAATGCAAGGCTTCCAGGTAGAAAGGAAAGCTGGGTGGGATACTCATGGCCTACCTGTAGAACTAGGTGTAGAAAAGCAACTGGGTATCTCAGGCAAGCAAGAAATCGAAAACTATGGAATCGAAGCATTTATAAACAAGTGTAAAAATAGTGTCTTTACCTATGAGAAAAAATGGCGCTCTTTCACAGAAGAATTGGGCTACTGGGTCGACATGGATAATCCTTACATGACATTAAGTAACGATTATATTGAAACAGTGTGGAACATTTTGAGTAAGGTCCACAAAGACCAACTATTATACAAAGGACATCGTGTTTCACCATACTGTCCTAGTTGCCAGACATCATTAAGTTCACATGAGGTAGCTCAAGGATACAAAGATGTAAAAGATTTATCAGTAACAGCGAAATTTAAAAGAACTGATAAAGAAGAGTATTTTCTTGGTTGGACCACAACACCATGGACACTTCCTGCAAATGTAGCATTAGCGGTGAATCCAACACTCGCATATGTACGTGCAAAAAAAGATAATGTGGTTTATATCGTAGCAAAATCATTAGTAGAAAAAGTATTAGGTGAAGATGTCGAAGTGCTAAGTGAGCATGTCGGTTCGGATTTCAAAGGTGTTACTTATCAACCACCATTTAATTATGTGACTGTTGAAAAAGGGCACGAAGTCGTAGTAGCTGATTACGTAACGGAGAATAGTGGAACAGGGATTGTGCATATTGCGCCTGCATTTGGCGAAGATGACTACAAAACAGTACAGCAAAACCAATTATCTTTTATAAATGTTGTTGATTTAAAGGGTTGTTATACGGAAGATATCATTGATCTAGCGGACCGTTTTGTAAAAGACTGCGATGTAGATATTATTAAAATGCTTGCTGAAAGAGGGTGCTATTCTCTAAAGAAAAATATGAACACAGCTACCCACATTGTTGGCGATGTGATTCACCACTACTGTACTACGCAACGGATAGTTGGTTTATTAAGATGTCAGCGTTAAAAGATAAGATGATTGAAAATAACCAGCAGGTGAATTGGTATCCGGATCACCTTAAAAACGGACGATTTGGTAATTTCTTAGACAATTTAGTCGATTGGAATATAAGTCGTAATAGGTATTGGGGAACTCCACTCAATGTCTGGATTTGTACAGATTGTCACCATGAAGAAGCGCCTAATAGTATCGCGGCTTTAAAAGAATTGGCAAAGGGTAATTGTCCAGATGATGTGGAGCTACACAAACCATTTATTGATGATGTTATGTGTACCTGTCCGCAATGTGGTGGCAACATGAACCGAACGCCTGAGGTCATTGATGTGTGGTTTGATAGTGGTTCAATGCCTTTTGCGCAGCAACATTATCCGTTTGAAGAAAGTCACACATTTAAAAATCAATTCCCAGCAGATGTTGTTATTGAAGGAATTGATCAAACACGAGGTTTTTTCTACAGTTTACTAGCTGTTTCGACGTTATATACAGGAGAAAAACCATATAAAAATGTCCTTTCTTTAGGGCATGTGTTAGATGAAAATGGACAAAAAATGTCTAAAAGTAAAGGAAATGCCTTAGATCCAGTAGAGCTCATTCATGAATCTGGTGCAGATGCATTAAGATGGGCGTTTTTAGTTGATAGTTCACCTTGGAATCCAAAGCGCTTTTCTAAGAAAATTGTTCAAGATGCTAAATCAAAGCTAGTTGACACGCTAGATAATACGTTTAAGTTTTATCAATTATATGCAGAAATCGACCAATTCTCATATGATCCTAACTTTGACGGTAAGCGAAACCAATTAGATTTATGGATTCTTTCACGCCTTCATCATACAACGAAGGTCGTTGTAGATTGTATGGATGCTTATCAGTTTACACAAGCCACGCGAGAAATTGGGGAACTTGTTGAAGAATTAAGTAACTGGTATGTAAGACGCTCTCGCCAACGTTTCTGGAGTAATGGACTTTCGGAAGATAAACGTGCAGCCTTTAGTACACTTTTTGAGGTGTTAAGTACGGTGAGCAAGCTATTAGCACCCTTTACACCATTCATCGCAGAAGATATCTATACCAATTTACACGGTGAGAGTGTTCATCTACAAGACTATCCAAAACACAATGAAGCCCTCATCAATCTTGAACTAGAAGATGAGATGAAAAAGGTATTAACAATTGTTGAATTGGGACGCAGTATACGAAATGCACAAGTTATCAAAATAAAGCAACCTTTATCGAAAATGGTCGTTTCGCTAGGAGAAGATATGGTTGCATATGCGCAGTATTGTGACATTATAAAAGATGAATTGAATATCAAAAATATCGAATTCACAAACGACTTTTCAGCATATGAAACGGTTCAGTATAAGCTCAATTTCAAAAACGCTGGTGTAGCCTTTGGAAAAAATGTTAACGCTGTGAAAGAATATGTTATGAATTTAACGAATGAAGAGAAGGATACGTTGAACAGTCAAGGGTATCTTGATTTTTCTGTTTCGAATGCGCCACTTCAATTATTGAATGAGCATGTTCTAAAAGAATCAATTGTGAAAGAGAACTATGTACTTGCGGAAAATTCAGCTTGTAGGGTTCTATTAAATACGCAATTAACAGATGATTTAATTGAAGAGGGACAAATCAGAGAGCTAATACGAGCTATCCAGGATAAGCGCAAAAAATTAAACTTACCTGTAGAACAGTACATTTCTATAAATATTGTCGCTAGTAAAAAACTAGAGGGAATTATTAAGGAATTCCATACATTAATAAAAGAAAATGTATTATTAAATACTATTACATTTAATGCAGAATCTTCATTAGTTACGGAACTAGAAATACGTTTATTTAATGAAGATGTAATTGTTCATTTAGAAATTTGAGAGTTTGGCTACAAAGAAATAATTTCAAATTGCAAAAAGGTTTGTTCGTAAGATGGAACAAACCTTTTTTTGTCTTTAGTAATATATTAAACGTATAATAATTTGTGAAAATTAGTAATTTTTTTCGCGTGGAGGGTGTTCATATGATAAAAAGAAGTATTGCCATTATTTCTGATATTCACGGTAATGATTTGGCGTTAGAAGCGGTTCTGTCGGATATTTCGAATCGTAATGTCAATCTAATTTTCAATCTGGGTGATAGCTTATATGGCCCATTAAATCCATTTAGAACAGCAGAAAAGCTAATGGGCCTCAATATAACACACATTCAAGGTAATTGTGATCGAATGCTACTAGATACTACTTCACACACTACTTCTGCTACTTTAATAAGTGTAAAACGTGAACTTAGTAAAGAACACTTAAGTTGGTTATCGCAGCACTCTAAAACACTAATTGTTGAAGGGATTTTTCTGTGCCACGGTACACCAGAATCTGATGAAATTTATTTGCTAGAAGAAATGTCTGCAGAAGGTGGCATTTTGAAAAATATTACAAAAATAATGGAATCATTAAAACATATTGAACAAGAAGTAATTGTTTGTGGGCATAGTCATATCCCTAGAGTAGTTTATCTACCAGATGGAAAAATGGTCGTAAATCCTGGAAGTGTAGGTTTACCTGCATATATGGATGAATTACCTATCGCTCATAAAATGGTATCAGGGACACCGCATGCAAAGTACGCGATTTTAGAAAAATTAGAGAATGAATGGATAGTTGAACATATAGCTGTTCCATATGATTGGGAAAAAGCAGCGAATCTTGCGCTTCAGAATAACCGAGCTGATTGGGCTACTGCAATAAAATATGGTACGATTTAATATTTTGGCTGATCAAATAAACGCTAGTTGGAGATAAAGGGTGCCTGATGAATATACTTTTGATCTTTAAGCTGATTAATGATGAAAGTCGTTATATCTTGATTAGTGATTTTTGTCCCAGGTATGTCAACTAGACTTTCCTTAATGTAACTAATTTCTAAGCTATCCGAAATAAATGGAAGCCTAATGAGTGTCCATTTAATCAGCTTATTTTGTTGGAGAATTTTCCATTCTTCTTTCTTATCAGTCATCATATTTGTGTAGAAGATTTCAAACAACATAGCGCCAACTCTATTTATAATGCTCTTTTTATCACCGTCAATGGTTAAGGAACCACCTGTGACACCAATGTATCGCTCTATTTTTAAATCTTCCATTACTTTAAAGATGTTGTCAGTTACTTTGCTATAAAATAGGTTTATCTTTGATGGGCTGTCCAAAAGTATTGACAACAATTTGGCAGTCTTTTAATACGGTACGAATAGTATCTATGTTCTGCACATTACCCATCACAACTTCAATTCGTTCATCTTTATTAACTAGTTTTTCTGGATTTCTAACTAGCATACGAACTTGAAAGCCGTTTTGTAATGTCTTAGTAGCAATATGGCGACCAACCTTTCCTGTCCCACCAATGATCACTATTCTTTTAGTATTATCCATAAAGTACCTCCAAAATGATATGTAAAATTAGTGTATACGGAAAAACGAGTGTATCAGTTTCAAGTATTCTATTTTGAAACAAAAAATCTTTGATATGTTTGAAAAAGTGAGTTTCTTTTTTGTTGACTTTCACGTTACGTAATATTTTATTGTTGGAAATTGAAAGGGGTGCCAACAATGAAATTACTAATTGAAAACACGGTCGAACAATATGAAAAGTTATTCGCTATGGAGGATAATAGAGAACAGTATTTTCGGTATTCAATGATGAGTCCATTTGAAAAAATGTGGAGCACAATTAATGTTCCAATAGAAGCAAAGTCTCATAATGGATACGATGTAATAATGGCAACAAAAATGATTGGATATTTAAATGTAACGGATACCAAAAATGGAAGACTAGCTTTAAAGATTTTAAAAGAAATTCAAGCTTTACAAACAGCACATGCTACTTTGAGTAACTGTATAGAGTTTATTCAAAAGAATGATTTAAAAATAAGGACCGATGAATTGAGATTTGGATTATATATAGCTGATCCAAAAAAGTTGGAATTACAAAAAGGCTATTGTGGTTTTGGAGGTATTCCGGGATATATTCAAATAACAATTTTCCCTAATCCTAATAATATTCCAAAAATCCCTTCAGTAATTGCTCATGAATTTCATCAAAATATTCGTTTCTCATATTTTGATTGGGATCATGGAAATGTTACGCTTGGTGATTACTTAATTATTGAGGGGTTAGCGGAGTCGTTTGCAAAAGAGCTTTATGGAGAAAAATCTTTAGGACCGTGGGTTACTTCGTTTGATCAAGAAGATCTAAAATACTCAACAGAAGTGATAAAAGATATGTTAAATGTTAAAGGATTCGCAGAAGTTAGCAGTTACATGTTTGGTGACGAAATTGCAAAAGAACAGGGATATCAATCTGTAGGTCTATCACCATTTGCAGGTTATGCAGTAGGATATCAAATAGTACAGTCTTTTATGAAAAATAATAATGTAGGAATAGAGAAAGCTACCTTACTTACGACAGATGAAATTATTAGCAATTGTGGTCTGTTTACTAAATAGAAAATTTAAAATTTATACTGGGGTATTAATAAGCAATCAATAATCCTTAGAAAAAGAATAATTATTACGGATTGGTAATGTTCTTTTATTCCTTCAATTTATAGTTGAGTAAAATATTATTATAATGTATCTCCCTTGTATTATTTTTCTTGAAAAGAAGGACTATCATTAAGGTAAATAGAATCATTAGGTGTAAAGGGAGGCGGATAAAGAAATGGAAGTGGATTTACAAGAATTTGAGGGAATGAATGTGAAAGTTGTAGCGACAATCGACCAGACGCTATATAGGAATGTTGGTGCCATCATATTGTATGAAGAAGATTCACACATCTTATCCGTACGAAAGCTTAAACGTAAAATCGCCGATCGATATATACCAACAGACGAACTAGAACATTTTTCGTTTGATTCGAAAGCAGATGCCATTAAATTTACCCACAAGCTCACACGTATGAGTGCGTTAGATTATTTACTAGTAACGAATAGAGAAAAATAAGAAGTAAGTTAGCAAAAAATAGTATAGTAACGAGGCTGCCATATTGGCGGTCTTTTTTTATGAAGTAGAATTTTTTGGTGAACTTCTTCTTCAGCTACGGGCATATGTTCTACACTTTTTCGAATGATGAGGAACTCCCCTTCATGTAACCAAATATCCTTGTCTCTGAATTTAATTAACGATTCTCTTTTTATATCAAGGAACATTCATCTTCTTGTTTATGTTGATGCCAGACAAATTCACCTTTAATTTTACTAATTTCACATAAGAATTGCGGATTTCTCCTTAAAATTAAATTTTTACATGTATTTCCATATTTTCAGTTTAACTCCTCCATGATAAACCGATAAATAATAAAAAGGAAGAGGGCGATTTAAGTAAATATTTATTTAGAGTATTGAATCAATTGGTCCAGTATTATGTCAATATGGATGATATGTGTAATTAAATAGTAAATGTTTTTAAACTCAAGTGAAAAATCATTCCTATTCCAACTTCCACCAACATATAAATGTACATACTGACATATAAATAAATATATTGCGATGCTAAATTTGGTATAATGAATAGTAAAGTGTGACTATCCAAATCGAAAAAACTTCAAGTGAATTATATTCTTAAGATAAATTTAATAATTTTATTTAGAGAAAATTAAGATTTGTCGTCTATACTAAAGATAAATAGGCAACGAAGATATTAAACGAAACTATTTAGTGTATTTAAACGTATCAATAAATAGAAAAGATGGTAGACTTTAACAACTCAAGTAGGTGAAAAAAATGACTCATACGATATACATAGTATTAACTAAAACAGGGACTTTACTGTCGAAGGCAATCGGAATGTATACCGGTAAAGAAATGAATCACGCATCCGTTTCATTTGATGCAGAACTATATAATATGTACAGTTTTGGACGAAGACAATTGAACAATCCATTAAGTGGTGGTTTTTTGCGTGAAAATGCAGAAACAGGGCTACTCGAAACAGCGGATTGTGTGATTTATCGTTGCGAAGTGTCGCATTATCAGTACTTAGAAATGGTGAAAATTGTGCGCTATATGTACTGGAATCGAGATCGCTATAAATACAATTTCTTAGGGCTATTTGGGGTAGTCATGCAAAGGGAATTACGCAGAGAGCGTGCATATTTTTGCTCGCAATTTGTAGCGACAATGTTAAAAGTGGGTGGCTTGCCAGTACATCAAAATCCGGCATTTATGACACCCCATTGTATTTCAGAATTACCATATTTAGAAAAGATATTTGTTGGTAAACTGTCCGACTATATACATGCTGTTCGTTCACCAGCGATGTTATACGGATAATTCGTTAGCTTTTTATGACCTTTCTCGTTCTGTTATAATGAGCGTATAGTTGTAAAATGGGGTGAGGTTATAGTGAAGATTATTTGTATAGAGGGTGTCCCATACGAATGGCTAAAAAGTCTACAAGGAATTCATGCACAGGTTTTTGATGGAAGTAGCTTGCCGGTCGAGAAGCTTGAAAGCAAAAACGAACTATTGTGTTTACTTGCAGTTGAAGGGCAGGAAGTAGTTGGCTTCAAGCTAGGTTATAGACATCCAGATGGTGTTTTTTATAGTTGGTTAGGTGGCGTACTTGAAAGTAAGCGTGGGCAAGGAATTGCCTCTCAGCTCATGAAGTACCAACATGAACAACTTCGTGTACTAGGCTATAAAAAGGTTCGTACATATGGAAGAAATACTAAAAAAGCAATGCTTATTGTTAATATAAAACATGGCTTTTCTATTGTCTCTACATTTACCGATGAAAAAGGGCGTCATAAAATAATCTTTGAGAAATCATTAGTTTAAGGAGTTTTACAATGAAGGCATATTTAGCAAATGGATTATTTTCTTTAGGGGATCGATTAGTAAATGAGAAGCTAGCAGAGGAAATCCGCCAAGCTGTACCAGGCATTGAGTTATATGTTCCGCAAGAAAATGGTGCCATTAACGACAAATCAGCTTATGCGGATAGCTTGAGCATTGCGGAGGCAGACCTTGCCATGTTGCAGCAAAGTGATGTTTTAATTGCTGTTTTAGACGGAGTTGAAATTGATTCAGGTGTAGCGGCTGAAATTGGTGCTTTCTCTATGTTAAATCGTCCGATTGTAGGTGTATTTACGGATGTACGCCAACAGGGAAGAGATAATGTGAAGAAAATAGATGCACTTATTGCAGATGGCATGGAAAATCAGTTTGTGTACCGGAATTTATTTGTTATCGGCTTAATAAAACGCAATGGGGTAATCACAACTTCAATTGAGGACGCTGTGAAAGCGGTACAAGAAAACGTTAAGTAAGGAGGATAGACGATGTTAATGTCAACAACTGATACTTTAGCAGGTAGAGAAATTGAGGCAACATTAGGTCTAGTAAAGGGCAACTCCGTGCAATCGAGAAATGTTGGCCGTGATATTGTTGCTGGTTTACGTAATTTTGTTGGTGGTGAAATGAAAGAATATGCTGAAATGCTAATTCGTTCACGTGAAATCGCCACAAAGGGAATGGAAGAAGAAGCCCTGTATTTAGGTGCAGATGCAATTGTAGGCGTACGTTTTACAACTTCTTCAGTAATGGATGGTACTTCTGAAGTATTAGCGTATGGAACAGCAGTACGATTAAAATAAATAAATTTGAATGTGGGCTCCAATTACATAGATTGGAGCTTTTTTGTGCTTAAAATCAAGAAACGTTGCTAATTATTACGAACTATGGGTATTTTAAGTTTATTGAATTGTGATTTCCATTGTAGTTAGTATAGTACTATTATTAATATCTAAAAATTAGAAATTTATTGGTTGAAAGGACTATTGATGTCCAACCAACCTTGTATAATAGATATAGTAATTGCGAAGAAAGAGTGGGATATATGGTGGATTCACAACAAAACAAGGGTTACCGAGTCATTTCGATGTTTGATCGACTTAATGATGGGCAAGGTATAAACAAAAAACAAGAAGCATTTTCACATCAGGTGAGTGAAAAAACCATACAACGCGATTTAGATCAAATCAGAGAGTACATAGAAAAGACTAAATTAAATTGTCATATAGAGTATGACCGTATTGAAAAAGTATACCAATTAACGAATTCAGGGGAAAATTTATTATCTAAAGAGCAGGTACTTGTAATTGTAAAAATATTAATTGAGTCTAGAGCACTGCTTAAGTCGGAAATGAGTGACATTATTGACAAGCTGATTTCAACAGTTGCAGAGGACAAACAGGATTTTATCCATAATCTGATACTCAATGAAAAGCACTTGTACGTAGACTTAAATCATAAAAAAACATTACTTGGATTAATCTGGTCTATTTCTGAAGCTGTGCAAAAAAAGAAGCTCATTAAAATTCAATATTTGCGAGAAAGAGAAATAGATTCTTCTGAAAAAGTATTGAAACCATTAGGCGTTATATTTTCTGAGTATTACTTTTATTTAATAGCCTATGACAGTAAACATGAGAAGGAACTGCCAATCGTTTATCGAATTGATCGTATTCAAGATATCAAGGAGTTAGATAAGAAATTTACTGTAACTTATACAGAACGATTTCAAGAAGGTGAGTTTAGAAAACGCATACAATTTATGCATGCTGGCGAACTTATGTTAATGAAGTTTATCTTTAAAGGAACATCTCCACAAGCCGTAGTGGATCGATTACCAACTGCAAAGCTGATGAAACATGAAGATGGACAATATTATTTTGAGGCTGAAGTTTTCGGTAGAGGCATAAAAATGTGGCTGCTAAGTCAAGGTACTAATATTGAAGTGCTAGAGCCGATCGAGCTAAGAGAAGAAATGATCGAAACAATTCAAGCTATGCATAGTAATTATCAATATAAATAACAGTAATCCGATAAATTTTAAAAGTGTAACGTTAAATATTTAAAACTGCTGTGATTAGTAAGACTAGGTGTAATTTTCTATTTGGCCCCTTAGCATCCTTAGGTTAGTTTTTAGAAAATTCTATCATGTGATTTCTAAATTAACGATATAATTGTGCATATACTGATATGGTGAAAGAAGGCAATGAAATGACAGATAATCATGAAGAAAAAGAGATTTTTTACCCAGATGGTTCGGCTATGTACCGTGGAGGCGTAAAGAAAAATGATTTTGGTCACGATATTTATGATGGGAAAGGTACGATATTTGACCAAGAGGGCTATATATTATTTGAGGGTGAATTTGTTAATCACATGAAGCAAGGAAATGGCATCATGTATTTGAAGGGGCAGAAGGTCTACCACGGCGAGTTCATTCAAAATAAAAAGCAAGGAAACGGCATTTTATATAAAGAAGGTCAAAAACACTATGAAGGACATTTTCGCAATGATCTAATGGATGGTTATGGAGTCTTATATTTTGAAAAAGACGTAATTGAACCTTTTTCAGAATTACGAGCGCAGCACCCACATTTAAATCGACCTCAATTCGAGGGTGATTTTGTCCATGGTATGAAAAAAGGTAAGGGCAAACAGTATTACCCGAACGGCTTGTTGCAATACGAAGGTGATTTTATGTGGAATCGGATGCAAGGGGCTGGAAAGCTTTACCATAATACAGAAACACTAACAAATGAAGAGCTGACACAAGGTGTCACGACTTTACAATTTGACGGATATTTTTTCGAGGACATGAAACATGGCAAAGGGAAATATTATTCACGACAAGGTGTGCTAGAAGCGGAAGGTCAGTTTAAAGAGGATGACATGACAGGTAAAGGTACATTGTATTATGAAAATGGACAAGCCTCGTATATTGGTGAGCTAGTAGATGGGAAAAAGCACGGTCGCGGGGATTTTTATAATGAAGCAGGCAAAATTATTTATAGCGGCGAATTTATTCATGGTGAACGTCTACGCATAACGCCGGAAATTGAACGGGAAATCGCTAAGTTTCAGGCACAGTTAGACGGACTTGTTGGGCTTCCAAATGCAAAAAAAGAATTACATAATCTTATTAACTTTATCAAAATTCAAAGCCTACGTGTCGATCACGGCTTGACGAGTTTTCCGATTACCTATCATCTTGTGTTTTCAGGCAATCCAGGTACAGGGAAAACGACGGTAGCACGTATTATCGGGCAAATTTATAAGTATTTAGGTGTGCTCTCGAGTGGGCATTTTGTCGAAACTGATCGTGCAGGCTTAGTTGCGGGCTATGTTGGGCAAACAGCACTGAAAGTACAGGAAGTTGTGAAAAAGGCAACAGGTGGCGTGCTTTTTATCGATGAAGCCTATTCACTTGTGAATGATAAAAATGATGCTTTTGGGAAAGAAGCCATTGATAGTTTACTAAAAGCAATGGAAGATTTGCGGGATGATTTAGTCATTATTGTCGCTGGCTATACGGAATTGATGGAGGAGTTTTTACAGGCAAATCCAGGCTTTAAATCGCGTTTTAATCATTTTATACAATTCGATAATTATAGTAATGACGAGTTGTATGAGATTTTTGCGATGTTATGTAAACAAAATGATTATGTATATGGAGAATTATTCGCTAGCCATATGAAAGAACAGTTACATCAAATTCCAGTAGAAGATATGGCAAATTTTTCGAATGGTCGTTACATCCGCAATTTATTTGAAAAACTTGTGACGATTCAGTCAAACCGCTTAATTCAGCAAGAAACCATTACAAAAGATGAGCTAATGGAATTTACAGAGGTAGATATTGTTCAGGGTATTGCAGAACAGCTTTTTAACAATACATTTTAACAAAATGACCGGAATCCCATGGAATCTTTGTTGGCGTTTGGCAACTGAAAATATAATTGTATAATTAACTTATATTAGTGTATTTATTTTATAAGAACCGGGAGGCTATGGATATTCGAAAGAAAAAAAGATGGTTTCTGTTGATAGCAGTTGTGATTTGGCTCATATGGTTTTACAGTAGACCGCAAATTTCTTTGAATGAGGCTGTGCCGGAATTAGATATTGCTAGTATCCATTATGTTTATATTACAAATGGTCGTATAGTAGAATTGGATGATATGAGAGTAGAGGAAACAGAACGATTAATCTCAATACTAGACAGTTTAGCAATGAAAAAGAAAATAATTCCTAATATACCTGCTTTTAATGATGATGCTCGAATTTGGTTTAACGCAGCAAATACAGAAGGAAACTATGAAATACGAATTGACTATAAAAGAAATATCATTGGAATTACCGAGTATCCAAAGATGATGAAGCAATACATTCTTGAAGATAGTTCGGATTTATTTTCATTTGTTCAAAATCACATAAAAAACGCTAAGGTAGTCGATTAAATTCGACTACTTCATTGACTAGCTTATCTTATGGGTGATCTTTTTTATTGCATAAATGAAAATGACCTAGACGGCAATTATGCTATCTTGGTCATTTTTGTATGAGAGTCGAATATTTAAGAATGGTCATTTACTTTAATTTTCCTGTTTCAGGGTCAATTAAGTATTTAGCTAAATTTACATTCGCCCCAATAGGGCTATCAGTTACTTTCCATCCAAATACTGTTTCTACAATTCTTACGCTAGAAGTTGTGTTAATAATGTCTGATCCGTTCGTTCTAAGTAACAAATAATAAATGTCTGTTGTATCAGTCTCAGCTATATCAACTAATTGCGCTGAGGCATATGGTATGTTGTTTACTACATAATTTTCAATAGCTGTTTCACGAGAGGGGAAGTGACTCGTATATTGAAAAATTCCAAAACTAATAATGCCAACAATAAAAACACCACAAACTGAATACATTACCTTTTTCATCGTGAATTCACACCCTTCCCTAATAATGATAACATAATTTTACACATGTCTAAAATGGGTTATTTTGTATAAATATACAACAAAGACCATGTACTCATTGGTTTGCCTAGTCTGTTTTATTTCAAAAATCAATAATTCATTTTTAACACTCTAATAATTAGTGAAATTCCTAAAAGATGAATAAAAAAGTTACTTGTTTGAGTGAATTAATTCAACAATTTCACCTTTTCTCAGGGGGCCATTTTTACAAAATGGGTCATTCATTTCAACTAGTATTACGTATGGAACCAAGTCAGCATATTTTTGACCCAATGTATTCCAATCTGTGCCGATATAAGCATCCGTTTGCCCAATCATCATAATACTATCTTTAACAATTTCTAAATCGGCGATTATATCCGTCCATGTAACCGCGGCGCCCTCCACATCTGAACGTTCAGGAGCTTCCATTGCGTAGAAAGTATTTGCAAACTTTATAAAGTCGTTAGACTCGAATGCTTCAATTGTAGCATTTTGCTCTTTTGACAGTCCTTCTTCTTCCTCAACTGTAACAAGTCTTTCTTTTACTTCTGCCGGTTCTGCAGCAGGCGTTCCTTACTTATAGGATACAAAACAAGACCACTCCATGTGATGGGTGGTCTTATTTTTGTGCTGTTTTTAGGATTCAATGTTTAATAGCCTTCCCAATTAATATATAAAGTAATAAATAAAGTAAGAAATTCTTAAGGAAGACCATAGCTAAAAAATAAGATTTTAATTCTATAATTTAAGAATATAATCGATAAAGTTAATTATTAGATCATCTAAATATGAAGCAATCGTTTTATATAACGTGCCGAAATTGTTTGAAAAAGTATGAAATGTAATGAAAAGTGAAACTCTAGAAACATTGATTTAATTCACTTTCAATATCAAAGCATAAAGTTAGAAAGTGTTCATTATTATAATAAGTGATAGGAGGAGTTTTATGAAAAAATTATTTTTACTTTGCTGTCTATGTGTGGCAGCATTTTTCTTATATGCAAATAAATCAACCGAAAATGTTGATGCAGATATTGATGTCGAAATACCTTCTTTGCATAGTCAAAATGCGATTTTGTTAGATGAAAGCGGACAGTCATTATATGAGAAAAATGCAGATGCTATAATCTATCCAGCGTCATTAACAAAAATTATGACTGCAATTGTCGCTATTGAAGAAAGCGACGATTTGCAAAAGCATACGATGATTGATCCACAAACAATTTCGACATTTACGGCGCAAAATGCTTCGATGGCTGGCTTTAAAGGTGGAGATTTTGTAACGGTAGAGGACTTATTGTATGGAACAGTTCTTCCTTCTGGAGCAGATGCTACAGCAACTTTAGCCAAAGTTATTGCTGGTAGTGAAGCTGATTTTGTGTCACTAATGAATGACAAGGCACGTGAACTTGGTATGAATGATACACATTTTGTCAATGCGAGCGGGCTTCATGATGTTGAGCACGTGTCGAGTGTACGTGATATAAGTAAGTTATTTCGCTATGCGTTAGAAAATCCGCTGTTTTATAAAATCCTGACAACGAGAAGCTATGTAACTGAGGTACCTAATGAGCTAGTTATGTCTAGCACATTATTCACGAAATTACCTGGTGTTGAAAATGCGATTTTAGGTGGGAAAACGGGCTATACACCAGAAGCGGGGCTTTGTTTAGCTTCACTGCTTGAGAAAAACGGAAACCATTATTTACTTATAACTACGAATGCAACAGGTAATATACGATCAGAGCCACTTCATGTTCAGGATGCTTTAAACGTACATGCAGCACTTTAGCGTGGTATTTACCGAACGGACCTTTAATAAATGGTTTGATACAGCAAGTATAATGAAAGAAACAATCGTGTATAATGCTATGATGGCTGCAATATTTGTACCAAATGAGAATGTTTATGCGTTTAATATTGATGTCGTTTGAAACGATCGTAGCAAAGTTTATTCAGTAACATGAATGTGTGATCCGTAGATACGCAAAAGACACCACGTACCAAAAGTCATTCTTCAGTATGTTTCCACTTTCAAAATCGTGAATTAAACACTTTTCTAAGATATGTTCTATTATAAAAATTCACAATTTAATCGATAAATACTATTTTCTGGCACTGGAAATTATTTTATAATATAAATAACAATCCAGTTGTCAGAAAATTCATTCGGAAAATACAACTTAGAATGCGGTATAAGGATGGTGTAGTGGAAATGGAAAAATTTTTATCAATTAGTACATTTTTAGCAATTGTCATTTGTGTTATGTTGACGGGAAAGACTGAGGCACAAGCAAGTGGAACGGCTGGTATCCATCAAGTTATCGAAACATCTTTACCTGTCTATCTAGATTCATCAGAAGAAAGTAGTGTCGTAGGTTATTTAACACAAGGAGATTTCGTTACGGCTGAGAGCTCGCAATCAGACTGGACATATATTCATGCTAACCGGTATACAGGGTACGTGCTCAACTCAGGTATAACGATAGCAAAACCAACTAGTTATATTGTTAACAAAAAAGAAGGCACTAATTTATATACATATCCAAGTCCAAATGCACAAAAAAATGGAACATTGTTTGATAAAAGTATTGTAAATGTATATGGCACAGCACCAGGTGGATGGTCGTTTGTCCAATATGGGCATCAAATCGGCTTTGTGGCATCTAATTCACTAAAGTTACCAACTACAACCAAAAAAAGAGTAAATGCTGTTAAAGGCGCTCAGGTACATCTTACTGCAAGTCCTAGTTCAGAAGTGCTTGGCACAATCACTCATGAAACTGTTGTTGAGCAATATACAATAATTGCAGGGTGGGCATATGTAGAAGCGGGTGAACAAAAGGGCTATGTGAAGGCTTTGGAACTTACAAATCTAGTTTCACTAGGGAATAAGGCATATAATAATGGGGTTGCAGCAGCTAAGGGGCAGACAAAGAGAGTAGCGTTAACCTTCGATGATGGTCCTGATGCGAAAGTGACACCACAAATTTTAGCTGTTCTGAAAAAGTACGAGGCGAAAGCAACATTTTTTATGGTCGGAAGAAATGTGCTGAAAAATCAATCGATTGTACAGCAAATGTATGAAGATGGACATGAAATTGGAAATCATACTTGGAACCATCCGAAGTTAACGAAGTTGTCTAATGACAGCGTGAAACAAGAGGTGGACTATACAAGTAATGCTATTTACAAGGCGATTGGTCAAAATCCAACAGTATTCCGTCCACCATACGGAGCAACAAGCAATCAAGTACGTTCCGTCATTTCTATGCCGACTATTTTATGGTCAGTAGATACACTTGATTGGAAACATCGTAATGCCGATAAACTTTTATCGTATGTGAAAGCATCAGCAAAAGACGGTAGCATTATTTTAATGCATGACATTCACCAATCAACTGCCAATGGGTTAGAGAATGTAATACTTTATTTGCAAAAACAAGGCTATGAACTTGTGACAGTCAGTGAGATTCTACAATAATATTAAAAAAGCCGTGCAATTATCTAGTACTAGACAATTGCACGGCTTTTAATTATTGAAATAAATTGATTGTAGTAATAATGATTGGAATTCCGAATAAGTCGATTAAAAACGCGCCAACAATTGGAACAATCAGGAATGCTTTTTGAGATGGTCCATATCGTTGAGTAATTGCTGCCATATTCGCCATAGCATTTGGCGCTGCCCCTAAGCCATGTCCAGCAAATCCAGCAATCATTACCGCTGCATCGTAATTTTTCCCAAATATCTTGAATAACACAAATATACTAAACACTACGATAAATAATACTTGAGCAAATACAATGATAAATAGAGGTAAAGCTAAATCAGCTATTTCCCATAGCTTAACGCTCATTAAAGCCATCGATAGGAAAATCCCTAATGTGATATCACCAATGAGTGAAATGCTTTTCATATTAACAGCATTAGGTTTTACTTTGTCCATAATATTACGAACGAGTACTGCTACAAACATCGCACCGACATAGCTTGGTAATACAAAGCCAGTAGCTTCTGAGAATAATGCCCCAACATATGTACCTGCAGCCATGCTGAAAGTGATTAATAGCACTTGTGTAAAGAAAGAATCAGTAGTAATTTCTTCATTTTTATTTTCAAAGTCTACTTCTGCTGTTTCCTGATCATCTGGTGTCAAATCATATTTATTTATTAAGTACTTAACAATCGGTCCGCCAATTAAGCCACCAGCTACTAAACCACAAGTTGCAGCAGCAGCACCGATCGTCATAGCTGAAGAAATACCTAAATCTTCTAATGTTTGTCCGAAAGCTGCAGCAGATCCATGCCCACCCTCCATCGAAACAGCACCAGCCATCATCCCGATTAACGGATCAAGACCCATTAGTGAAGCGAGTGATACACCAATGACATTTTGCATTAATGCAAGAACACCACAAGCTAACCAATAGATGATTAATAGTTTACCGCCAAGTTTTATGAGCTTAAAGCTAGCGCCCAAACCGATTGTAGTGAAAAATGTAATCATAAATAAGCTTTGTAAAGAAGTATCAAGTGATATTTCTAACGTTCCTGTTGTTTTTAACAGTGTTGCTAATGCTGCAAAAAGTAAACCACCTACAACTGGTGCAGGAATACAGAAACGCTTTAAAAAGCTTACTTTGTTAATTAAATATGTACCCAATGCGAAAAGGGCAACTGCTAAAAATATTGTTGTGATTTGATTAAATGCTATCATTAGCCATTCCCCCTAATTAAATTGTTTAGTGCTTCATAGATAAAATAGGCACCTAGTTTGACTGTTCTTCCGTTTTCATCAAGTGATGGGTTGACTTCACAAATATCAAAAGAGTGTGTATGTGGGTGTGAAGTGACTTTTTGAATGATTGAACGTACTGTTTTTGGCTCAAGTCCAAACGGTGAAGGCGCGCTAACACCTGGAGCAAATGCTGCATTCAATACATCCATACATAATGTTAGAAGGATATAATCGTGGCTATCCATAAATTGTTGTAATTGATTCATGATTTGTGTGTGGTTTTCAGCAGTTAAATCATCTTCTAAAACAAATTCTACTTGTAGCTCACGTGCTTTTTCGAATAGCTCATTTGTATTGCCGTAACGTTGGATGCCGAGAACAAAGTAATCTGTATGTGGATCTTGCTCTAGAATTTGACGGAACATTGTGCCAGACGATGGTTGCACTTCATAAGATCGTAAATCAAAATGTGCATCGATATTTATAATCCCGATTTTTGCATCTTTCGGTAACGAAGCACGAACCCCTAAATAATGTCCATACAATGTTTCATGACCACCACCGAGTACGATACACTTGGCTTTTTTGTTTCGTAATATTTCGACGATTTCACCAAGTTCTTGCTGTGCCTCTTCTAAAGCATGATTTAAACAAAGAACATTACCGACATCTACAATTTGTTGCCCATCTTGAAATGTCCAAGGTAAGCTTGATAATGCTTCACGAAGAGCATTTGGTCCATGAGCTGCACCAAGTCTTCCTTGATTACGACGGACACCTTCATCACATATAAATCCGACAATCCCAGCTTGTGGTTTTTCTGAAGCGATTACGTCATTAATAGGAACACGTTTTACTTCTTGATGAAGACGGAAACTATTTGCATTCGTTGTTGAGTCTATTCGACCTTGCCACTGTTTTTTATCGGTCATTGTATACATGTGCTTATCAACTCCATTAAACAAGTTTTGTGTAGTGTTAATTCATTATATATTCGTAAAATTATTATTACTAATATATAATTGTTATTGTTATATAGTTTTTAACTATAAATGAGGAGATGAGTTACTTATGGATTTAAAGCAATTACAATATTTTGTCTCCGTTATAGAGCATATGAATTTCTCGAAGGCCGCTGAAAAACTACATATTTCACAGCCATCATTAAGTAATGCCATTAAGAAATTAGAACATGAAATTGGTTCGCCGTTACTCGAAAGGAATACGAGAAATCTTCATTTAACAGAAGCAGGTCAACTGCTATATGAAAGGGCTATAGTAGTTCTGAAAAATATAGAAATTTTAAAATTAGAAATAGATGAAGTAGTAGTACATGGTACGAGTGAAATTACTATTGGCGTGATGGACTCCATTAAGTATTGGCTACCGAAAGTTATTGCCGAATATAAAAATAGATATCCAAAAATGGTGTTTCATTTAGTTGATATTTTAGGAAGCGAACTCGTTATAAATTCACTTAAAAGCTATAAAACGCATTTAGTTATTACCAATCAATTAATTGACGAAGCAGATTTGGAAGTGAAATGTTTGTACGAGGAACGTCTTGTAGCAGTTTTACCTTTGAATCATCCATTAGTTGAAAAGGATAAACTAACGATTGCGGATATTAGTAAAGAGCCATTCATCATAAGTAAGGAAGGCTTTCAAACGAGGCAGAATATATTGAATGCGTTTGAAAAGGATGGAATGGATATTAATATTCAATTTGAAATAGAGCGTTTAGAAACTGCGGTGTCACTTGTTCGAGAGAACCTAGGCATTTCGATTTTACCTGAAAAATATTTACAAGGTCCAACTGCAAAGACAATTGTACTAAAAGAAATTGATAGTGCCTATTTGAGACGAAATGTTTACTTAGTTTATATGAAAAATCGTCATCTCCCGCTTGCTATTCATCAATTATTTGATGAGATAGAACTTTTTCTTAGTGAGAAAACTAGTTAGTTTTTGAGTTAAATATTTATTAGTATTGTTTCCAGGAATCGAATTCTCTCTAAAGTACTATTTTCTCTTTTAATAATAATTTTATACAAAAGATAATTGATTTAAGTGGAAAGTAGCTGTAACATTTAATGTAAGAATAAAGTGAATATTCATTCGTTTAGATATAGATGTTAAACAAAGAGAGCGTTCTTGGACCTGTAGCAAAGAAGGTACATGATATGGGATAAGTATTCAAGTATTGTTCAGCACTGCATCCATATTTTCGGCAGTGACAAAGTCTTACATTTATTATAGAAGGAAGTGCTATAATTGGGGGAGACTTCTTCTTGGTGGAGCGCAAAAATGGCATTGCACTCGATTACATTTCCGGAAGGTACGAACAACACCCAGATACTAGTGAAACAGATTTCTGAAAAAATACCTGATTCACTTGTAGGACAGCCGATTACGACTTTGTCAGGCTTTTATACCCGAGAAGAATTCATTTCGCGTTATGCTGAGAAAAGCGGGCGTGAAGTGTCAACCATCAATACCTATATTAAGTTTGTATACATTAAATTGGCAGTATTCTGTCAGCAAATATATTATCGTTATGCGAAAGGGCAAACACAAGATGATCGTTTTGCGCAAATGGATAAAATGGTCGCAGTACTTATTAAGCAAGTATCTAGAGCAATCGATTAAAGGAGGACTTTCATGCGTTTGAAAGATAAGGTAGCTATTGTTACAGGGGGCGCAAGCGGCATTGGTTATGCGGCGGTGAAGCGTTTTATTGAAGAAGGGGCTAAAGTAGTCATTGTTGATATCGATCAGACTAAAGGAAATGGTTTAGAAGCGTTCCATGAAATGCGTGGTGACGAAGTATCTTTTGTAACAGTAGATGTCTCTAATCGTAAAAGTGTGGACCAAATGGTAGCTAAGGTCATAGAATTATATGGCACCATCGATATTTTAATTAATAATGCTGGCATTACACAAGATGGGATGTTTTTAAAAATGTCCGAAGAAGCGTTTCAACGTGTAATGGACGTGAACGTGAAGGGCGTCTTTAACTGTACGCAAGCTGTATTACCACATATGTTAGAAAAGGGACGTGGCAAAATCGTCAATACAGCATCTGTGAGTGGTGTTTATGGTAATGTTGGACAAACGAATTATGCAGCATCGAAAGCTGCTATTATTGGAATCACAAAAACGTGGGCGAAAGAATTTGGACGGAAGGGCATTAATGTCAATGCAGTCGCACCTGGCTTTACACGTACTGATATGGTGGAAAAAATCCCCGATGAAATTGCTGCGCGTATGCTTGATGTTATATCACTTGCACGCATGGCAGAACCTGAAGACATTGCCAACGCTTACTTATACTTAGCCTCTGATGAAGCAAGCTATGTTCACGGGCATATATTAAACGTGGATGGCGGCATTATGATGTAAGAAAATGCGACAACTCTACTATATAGGTATTCGATTTGATATTTTCAAAAAAATCCTGTTTCTAATTAACAGGATTTTTTTATTTTGCAAAAAGAACACAAAATGAATCAATTTCATAATTCATATTTTCATCATCAAATAAGAACATTACAAAGATAAAAATATGATTATTCGCATCGTTACGCTACAGGCGGACGCTTTCGGGGGGCAAGCACCGAGCCGCTTCCTTCGCTACGCTCAGTCCAGGATCTCAGTTCGCTTGTTGCTGGCACATAAAACATCTGCTTTTCCAGCTGGAGTCGCCGCCTTCCGCTCCAAATAAATGTTCGTTTTTCTTGTTAGAAAAACTATTTATGAAATGTCTCAAATAATTAAAGAAAAATACACTTTTGATAAAAACAATATAACAGATTATCCGACATTATAATTATTAAATTTAAACAAACCATTCGCACCAAATCTCTTCAAATAAATAAATATATTCACGAGAAGAAATTAAAAGAGTGCGAATGCATGTTCTTATTTTAGCATACAATTCATATATTACTAGATATTTTTCAATTTATAAAATTTCAATACGTATATCCTTGTGGGGCATAGTAGTGATTGTAATATTGATTGTAGTAGGGGTAATTCATAACAGTATTGTTAACAGTTGTATTGCAATCTGCTGGAGGCCCAATGTTTGTAGATGGTTTCATGGGAGCAATGGCATTGTTCCATTGTTGCTCGTCTAGACAATATGTGTGTGCCATGACATTGGCAGGCATGATTTTAAGAATATCAGAACCTAAGATTACTTCTGGTGTAGGTGCGTCAAAAATTGCGAGCAAATGTGTGTGATCTTTTATTCCGGTGACATAGTGCCACCAACCTTGAGGAACGTTAGCTACTTGCCCTGGTGTAATTTCATATTCTTGAAGTCTCTTAGTAAAAGGATTAATCATTGAAACTCTAGCAGTACCTGAAATACAGTACACTAATTCTGCAGCATTTTGATGGTAGTGGGGCTCAATCACATTATTTGCACTAAGAGAGAAATCCAATAAAGAAACATTTTCAAGCGTATTTAATTGTTGAATACCAAGAAGGTTAATGAAATTCTGATCGTCTTTTTTAAATACGGTGTTTGTATTTATGTCGAACGTAAATTGAGTAGATGGAGAGGTATAATCCATATAGGAAGTCAAAAGTACATCCTTTCTTCTTAAAATTCATCAGTGTAACAAAGACACAATTTCTATAGTGTATGTAGGTGAGTGTGTTCATGTGAAGCACTTGTAGGTTTAAGGTAGGACTACTAAAATAAACAGCCTGCTTTTCGTATTAATGATACTCTTTATGAAGAGGATTTGGAGGGGAAGCATTGAATCAAATTATTTACTTACTACGTCATGGTGAAACTGTTTTTAATACGCAAGGGCGATATCAAGGGGAGCTTGATTCTCCTTTAACAGAGGTCGGAATAGATCAAGTCAGACAAAATGCCGACATGTTGAAAAGTATTCTTGGAAATCCAAATGAATGGAAAGTTGTTTCAAGTCCACTAGGTAGAGCTTTACAGAGCACCAAAATTATATGTGAAACAATATGCTATGATTATAGAAAAGTAGAGACCGATCATCGACTATCAGAAGTGGCTGTTGGCGAATGGGCAGGGTTAACAACAAAAGAAATAGAACACTCTTGGCCGAACCTTGTAAAAGATACAAACGCTTTTAGTTGGTTTTTTAATGCGCCAAAGGGAGATAGTTATGATAAAGTTGTGAGCCGGTTAACTGATTGGCTTGAAAGCATTAAACATGACCAAAAAGTGATTGCTATTTCACATGGGCTAACAGGAAGGGTATTGCGCGGAATCTACGCTGAGATGGATAAAGAACAAGCACTAAAGTTAGAGGTATCTCAGGATGTTTTCTTTAAATTATCAAATAAAAAGATTCAGAAAATAAGCTTAGAATTCGATGTGAATTGAAAATTGTCCTAACTGCAACTTATGTTATTTATGAAAAGAAATTGACTATTGATCAAGCTAATAATGTAATACAATTATTTAAGGAATGAGAAAGCTTTTAATCTTTGACGATTGTTTTAAGCTTGAGATTTGGTTAGTTATATTCCTAACTGATGATTACAATGTTTTAGACAAGTGAGTATGATAATTACTAAATAATACTACGGAGATGTTTAAATGACACCAGAAAAAATCGTTAGAAAGTTTTTTGAAGAAGTACGTTCAGGGAAAAACCCTGATTTTGCTACGGAACTTATGGCAGAAAAAGTAATGGCTCACCAAGTTACATCAGAAGAATCTATTGTTGTAAGAACACCTAAAGAATATGCTGAACATGTAGTTGAAATGATAGAAGCATATGGTGAATTCTCTTTAGAAATCCAGGAATTCTTTGTGCAAGAAAATAAGGTATATGTACGTTGGAAACAAGTAGGTACACATATAGGTGAAGTAGACGGTTATCAACCTACAGGCCTTCCAGTTGTTGAAATTGCTAGTGCAGTATATCTAGTAAAAGATAAAAAAATCTCAGAATACTGGATTCAAATTGATCGATTAGGTATTCAACAACAATTAGAACGTAATACACTCGAAAAGTAATTTTTTTGAAAAGCCTTAAGTAGCAGTGGATTAACCTAGAGCTAATAGCGGCTCTAGGTTAATTGTATGTCAAAATTGTAGTAACGCCAGGGAAATATAAATTTACATTGCTAAACCTATTCCCCTGGCGACTCCTCTGTTTTTTCCATTCGTCCTATTTTACGTAAGTCGGTAGCTAAGCTATTTTGTCTTGAATTAGAATCTAGTTTCCCAAAAATCAAGGGAGCTGAGACTTTACCTTTTCTATTGAATGGGTAATCGAAATCATCTTCTAGTTTTGGATACTCACATGGCAGTATAGTTGTAAAAGACCACTAATTGCTAAATTTTAACCATGAAATTGTTTCTTCAAAAGGGTATAAGAAAATTTATAATAAGAAATTTAGAAATCTTCGTCTATATTTTGTATGGGCTAGTCGATTCGAAAAACACAACAAATTCATTTGAATTTTTATTAACATGGCAATACTAAATGTATAGACTGGAGAGAATTTAACTATGAAAATAAATCAATTAATCGCGAACAATATTAACAAATTAGATGCAACACTTCCAACAGAGAAATCGTTAGGAATTGCTGGTTTGTCTGGATCTGGTAAAACAACTTTTTGTCAGACCATTGGTGAAGAATCTAAGAAACGTCTTGTTTCCTTATTACCAAAGGCAGAATATCAGTATTTATTCCCCAATATTATGGAAACGAATTTCAGTGCCATCAAGATGGAAGAAATGCCTCTAGTACTTTTTCTCGGAAAATCATCTATTTCTTCCAATCCACGTTCAACAATTGGCACACATACGGGCGTTTTTAAAGAGATTCGTGAGTGTCTAGCTGAAAAATTCAATCTTTCACCAGAAGTGTTTTCCTTTAATAATGCACTAGGCTGGTGTCCAGATTGTAAAGGACGCGGTACTACCAAAAATGTTGAATGTAAAATTTGTGAGGGTAAACGCTATAATCAAGAAATAGAGCAATATAAAATTGAACTATTTGATCAATCACATAGTATTTCTGATATCAACAACTTAAGCATTGAATCCATTTTTTCATTAGCAGAAGTTTTAAATATTAATGAAGCGAAACAACATATTCTCAAAAATATAATCAATATGAATATTGGTTACTTAACATTAAATCGAATTATGGGTACATTGTCAGGTGGAGAATTAACACGACTTTACTTGGCTGAATTTATGGCAACAAGTGAAAATACAGTTATTATAATTGATGAAATCTCAGTGGGTCTTGATCACCAAACACTATTGAAAATTTTAGAAGAGATTAAACAATTGGGGTATAAAAATCAAATTTGGCTCATTGATCATTCTGACACAGTGCTCGATACAACGGATGAGCAATTGTTCTTTGGACCTGGCAGTGGTAAATATGGCGGGAAAATAGTTGAGGAATCTCCGCGTCCAGAACCAATATACTGGGAACGAAATCAGGAGATTCCCACAGAATACTATCAATTTCAGGATTTATATTGTCGTAATATTCACATGGCTGAAATGCAGATTCCAAAAAATAGACTCGTAACCTTTACGGGTGAGTCTGGATGTGGTAAATCTACACTAGTAAATGAGTGTATCGCCAAAGATTTTCTGAAACGCTATCCAAAAGATAAACTGGTTATGGTAGGGCAAGATCGAAACCAGTCGATTACTAGCCGATCAACGGTCGCGACTTTCCTAGATATTAAAAAGAAACTTACAAAGTATAGTGAAGAAATTGATGATATTTTTCAGCGTTCGATTGAAGATATTGTGGATGAATTGCCAAATGAAGATATCGCTCATAAACGCTTGAGCTTACTGATCAAACTGGGACTAGGTTATTTGACATTAGAAAGAAAAACACAAACCTTATCAACTGGTGAATTTCAATGTGTCCATTTAGTATCGGAGTTGTTTGCTAACTCAAGAAACCCGCATACGCTTTTTATTTTTGACGAGCCTTCAAAAGGTTTATCACAAAATATTTTAAACCAATTCATTGATAGTGTCAGGGTTATTCTGCAAGATGAATCAGTCACAATCATGATGATTGAACATAATGCTTATATGCTGGAAAGTTCTGATTTTATCGTTGATTTTGGGAAAAGACAGCTTGCACCCGTGGAGCATCTTGATGTTGTCAGTCATGATGATTATTATCGACTTAAAAATAGGGAAGAGTTTGTTGCTCCATCACCTATTTCTTCAACACTCAAGCAGCAAAATGGCACCACCTATTTACAAGAAAATCATATGGACTATTTTAAAAATGCAGAAAACGTCTATAAGGGCGGCATTTTAAAAAGCTTATCATCAATGGCCCGTCTGATTTATGGTGAATACGAATCTGAAACAATCGCACCCGTTATTGCCATTGATCTTGAAAGACATTTGTATAGTCAATATAGTTTTCTCTTTGAGATTGGTGGAATGATCAACCATATTGTGGCTGCTCATCCGACTAATAAAGATACAAGAAGCTTCGATTTCTTTAGTCAAGAAAATCATTGTCCAAGCTGTTCCGGTCGCATGGAAATTGAAAAATTTGATTTTGATGTAGTCATTCAAGACAAAACAGTGCCATTCTGGGATGGCTTATTACATCCTGACGTGATGGAGGTATTAAAATATTATCAATATCCAAAATTGCAATTCCTATTTGATGAGATAAAGAATGAACTTGGTCAAGATATTAGTAAAAGCTACAATGAGATGACAGAAGCAGAAAAGCATACATTTTTATATGGTTATTGGGAAAAGTCATTTTATGATAAAGCAGGTAAAGCTTCGAGAACATGGGAAGGTTTTAATTTGATCATTGGGCGTTATATATTTGTTTCGAAATCAATTATTAAAGAACAAATGAAAGAATCAAAAGAGATGATTGCCTGTCCAATCTGTCAAGGAACCGTGTTAAATCATCATAAAAAGCTGAAATTTGGCGACAAGGATATTCGTGAGATAATTCAACAGCCTATTGATCAAGTAATAAAAAATGTTGGGAATTTACATGTGCTAGAAAAAATGAAAGCCATTGTCGGCGGCGATATGTCTTTGACGGAAGATGTCTCTCATTTGCCTAGGGAAACACAAGTCGCCCTTAAAATGCTTGAACTAGAGCTAGCAAGTTTTGCTCACTATGAAATGGTTTTAAAAAATGTTCTGCCATTCTGGGACAGTATTAGCGCAAATATCGAATCAATCAGCATTAATAATCGAATCACTATCGCTGATTTTGCCAATATCACAGAAACGAGAGAAGCAATCATTGATAAGTATTTCACTAATGGAAAATACAAAAAACTAACGTATGTCTATGAAGCGTTTGGTTACAAAAAAATTGTCACCCTCATTAATAAGATTAAAAAAAGTAATCCATGCCCATTCTGTAAAGGTAAAAAAGTAATATCGGAAGATGGGCTCCATGATGGTGTATATAAATTATCGGTACCTTGTGTTAGTTGTTATGAAACTGGCATCAATAATGAAGGGCGTAAGGAAAATGTCGAGGGAATAGACGTGAAAACATGGCTAACCGGTAAAGTAAGTGATGTTATTACTGAAAGCTCAAATCTTGAGCCGGTTGCAGATATCCTGATTTTCAAGCGTATTCGTGAGTTGAATAAAAAAGAAATGATGGCGATTTACCAATTTCTTGAGCAAAATAATTAGGGCAAGCAATATTAAAGTAAGGAGCTAGCTGTAAGTTAGTGGAAAACTCATTTGCAATGACAAATTGCAAATGAGTTTTTTTCTATCTGAATACGCTAAAATGATTCTTTGTTTATAGTCCACTTTGTTAGTACTTCGGGTTATCATATGTATCACATTGATCTTTATTAGAGAATCTTAATCACCGCTAAATTAACATTTTTACGCTATAATAATATGCGAGGTGAAGAAAATGTTTATAAGTGAAAAACAAATTGAAGTTCGCTATGCAGAAACAGATCAGATGGGTGTTGTGTATCACGCAAATTATATCGTCTGGCTAGAAATTGGACGTACCCAGTTAGTAAAGGATGCGGGCTTTGAATATGCAGCATTAGAAAAAGAGGGTTACGTATCACCAGTTATGGATTTATCCATTTCCTATAAGGCAGCGATGCATTATGGACAGGTTGCAACGGTACGAACATGGGTTGAAAAACACGATCGGTTACGTACAACATATGGCTATGAAATTTCACATGAAGATGGAACAGTCGCTGCCACTGCACAATCAGTACATATTTTGGCACAAAAAGAATCGTTGCGTCCGGTATCTTTAAGTAAAATCGATCCAGCTTGGGATGCGAAATATAAAGAAATTGCTCGTGAGCAAAAATAGGAGAAACAAATATGCAAACTTTAATATTCTTAGGAGCCATTATGGCTTGTTTAGGTGTTGCGCTTGGTGCATTTGGTGCACACGCATTAAAGGATAAATTCACCGAACCACGTTATGCAGCTATTTGGGAAACAGCCGTGCAGTATCATATGTATCATTCACTTGGCTTATTAGGACTCGGTATTCTATCGAGTGACGCACTTTTAGGGGCATCTAATATGCTATCATGGGCAGGATATTTGATGTTTGCAGGTATTATTTTCTTCTCAGGTAGTTTGTATATACTTGCTGTTACTGGTGTGAAAAAATTTGGTGCAATTACACCGATTGGCGGCTTATTATTTATTATCGCCTGGGTGCTCGTTGCACTTTCTACAATTGCTTAAATTTGAGATGTTGTACACAATATTTGTGTGCAGCATCTTTTTTTATTAAGGAAAACTTGTTTGGTTTATGACAGTGCAACAGAAAGAGTATTTCAAAAGTAATGCTCGTATACTTTCGAAATACTAATTATTTATCGTAAATATTGTCGAAATGATGTCGAAGATTGTAAAAAAATAAAAAAGGTATGATAAATGTCACTACTCATGATGATCTTATCTGTGTATAGTTGCATAAGTTATAAAATGAATAATATTCTACGATAGATGAAGGGAATTACATTGAAATGGAAAATAAAATTGCATGGGTTACAGATACAGCAGCATTGTTAGATGAAAAGTTCATACAGGACAATCAAATTCACGTATTACCACTTAATATAGTGTTCGAAGAAGGGGCCTTACGCGAAACTGTTGATATGACACATGATCAGTTTTACGAGAAGCTTCGAAATGCAAAAAAACACCCAAAAACATCACAGCCTGCTATTGGTGAAGTTGTAGACTTATATAAATCATTAAAAGAACAAGGGTATAAATGTGCAATTGCAATTCATACTTCTCAACATCTTTCGGGCACATATCAAAGCGCTTTCACAGCTGCTGATCAAGCGGAGTTTGAAGTATATCCAGTGGATTCAAAAATTGGTTCATTCCCGATGATAAAAATGATTGAGCTTGGTCAGCAATTAGAAAGTGAAGGGTTTGAACCAGGTTACATTGTTGAAAGAATTAATGAGTTAGCTGATAACAGCGAACTTTCATTTATCCCTGCGAGCTTATCGCAGTTGCACAAAAGCGGTCGTGTTTCAGGGACACAAGCATTTTTAAGTAATTTATTGAATATTAAAGTTGTTATTTCTTTTGAAAATGGAAAAGTTGCCATGAAAGAAAAAGTACGTGCTGCGACAAGAGCTAAAACATATGTACAAAATTTACTAAATACAGACTTAGAAACAAGTATTGTTCCAGAAGTTGCGGTTATTCACTGTAATGAAGAAGAAGGGGCAATTGCTTGGAAGAATGCCTTAGAAATCGAATATCCACTTATTAATTTCTGCGTATTACCATTGAGTGCTTGTGTAGCAGTTCATGCCGGTGAAGGTACGCTTGGTTTAAGCTGGGTACGTCAGCCAGAACTTGCACCACTAAAGCAAAAGGAAGCTGAGTTAGTTACTATATAAAAATAATTGTAATTTCATAAATTGCAGGAACATGAAGTTGCGAAATTCCTATAAACGACTTATTATACAGTCAGAGAGCATTTTAGCTTAAGTAAACTGGCGGATGTAACGTTATTTTTTGAATGATAGCAATGTTGTCATTCAGGTATGGGGGTTTCTACTATGGATGCAATAGAAGTGTTAACGAATTTAGATCAAGTACAAGGGTATTTTCAACCGATATTTAGCGCGGATGAGCATACGGTCATTGCCTACGAGATTTCCGGACAGTTACTTTTAGAAGGTCAACAAATCAATTTAAAAGATTTCATCAATAATGAAGATATTCCAGAAGAATATCGAATGGACATGGAACGTAAAATTTTACATGCAGCTTTAGACAAAATAGATGACATTTCGGCAGATGTGGATATATATATCCCATGTAATCCGAATTTATTGATGCAGGATTTTGGTGAAAGTCAATTTGATATTATACAACAATATTTTGGTGAAGAAGATTTACATCGAATTGTGCTCGTTATTTCTGAACACCGTTATAAAGGGGACATCGACCAGTTGCACCATGCCGTACGTTATTTTACAACGTATGGCGTGAAAATTGCAGTGCAAGAAGTGGGTGCTGAAAGCCATTTAGAGCATATTGCCTTATTGGCACCGCATATTTTAAAGGTGAATATTCATGAGTTAAATTATGATTCATGGTCTGCCCAAACTGATATGATTACGGCAATTGGAAGCTTGGCGTATAAAATTGGTGCTAATCTATTGTTTGAAGGAATAGAGACAGTGTATCAATTGCAATTTGCTTGGAAAAATGGCGGTCGCTTTTACCAAGGTCCATACTTAGCAAATGCGTCGGAAGTATTTGTTGAAAAAGATATGCTAAAAGAACGTTTTAAAGAGGAATGTCAGCGATTTATCACTTCTGAAAAGAAAATGCTAGAAGCGCAATATTTTGAACTGAAGAAATTACAGGAAGAGTTAGAGGTCATGGTGCAACGTGTCAAACCTTCTAGCGATAATATCCCGCATTTAGAGCATTTAGCAAACTTACTAGATGGCTATTCCTTCCGGTTATATATTTGTAATGAGGATGGCTTCCAGCTAACACCTAACGTCATGCGAGTGGATGGGCAATGGGAGTTACAACCGAATGCCATCAACAAAAACTGGAGTTGGCGTCCATACTTCCTACAAACGATAATTAAAATGCGTAATGATCAGAGCGGAGAAATTTCTGAGTTGTACCGAGATATCGAAACAGGGGAAATTACTCGTACATTCTCGATTGCAATAAGTGAATTCGAATTTCTATTCGTCGATCTTTCTTATGATTACTTATATGAACATAATATATTTAGATAGTCTTCAAGACGTTGATACATCAAGGGGAATGGGGTGCAAAAGTGTTAAGTACCCCTATTAGTACCTCAATATCTGCTATCTTTAAACTGTGTAAAATAAAACTACTAATAGAAAAAGGTAAAACGTAACGAGATGTTACGCCTTACCTTTTTTTGTTTTCATCAAATAATCAAGAATACCCATTGCTGATACAAGTGTATCAAAGGGAATCACATCATATACAGGATGATTATCATCAATTCCTTGCTCATGCAAATAATGATGAATCATAACTTTTAATTGCTCATCTAAAAGAATCGTTTGTTCCTCAAAGCTCTCTGCAGATGCTAATGCTTTTTCCCCGGCAGCTAAAAACAATGGTGTCCAATACCTTACTTGACGATAAGCTTCTTTTGGATTTTGATAAGCCCCATAATGGCCAAAGTATAATTCAGCTACATTCATGCTCTCATAAAATTGAATAGATTTTTCCATAGTTTCTGGGTCGTACTGATTCGGAGAAGTCGATGGGATGATTAAATCAACTGCCTCTCCATCCATTTCTGGATACCTCACACCGGTCGTATCCCCAACAAACATTCCATTTGTCGCTGAATAATGCATCGAAACATGATGTTTTGCATGACCTTCCGTATGATAAAATGTCAGCTGATGCTCCCCTAATGGGAATATATCTCCATGACCAATTTCAATAACACGTTCCGCATCGATAGGCACAATTGGGTCGAATAATTCATTAAACTCTTCTCCATAAACTGATTTTGCACTAGCGATGAGGCGGCTTGGATCAATCATATGCGATGCACCACGCGGATGAACGACGAATTTAGCATTCGGACAGCTTTGTAGGAAGAGCCCAGCTCCTCCGGCATGGTCTAAATGAATGTGTGTGACGATTACATAGTCGATATCCTCTAACGAAATATTTAACTCATCTAAACCTTCCATAATATAAGGGACTGAAGGGCTTGCTGATGTTTCGATTAAAGCAATCTTTTCATCGATTAATACATAAGCACTTGTGCGTTCATCTCGTTTCAAATCATGTGTATCGATGCAATAAAAATTGGTTGCAATTTTTTTAACTCTCTTCACGTGAAAACCTCCAGATATTATTAGGGAAATGTAAAATATTCTCTAAATCGCTTTTTTTATCTACAAAAAGTAGTTGTTCTACTTTATAATAATGGAAACATATGGTGAATGTCTATTCATTTTTAAGGAGGAGAGCAGACTATGGAAATAAAACTACGTTATGATACACGTAAAGTACATCGGGTTAATTTAGCAATCATTTCGATTTTAGCCGTACTAATTTGTGGGCCAATGATTCTATCAAAAGGTATCGTCTATCTTTTTATCGGGCTTGGTGTTATTGGACTAGCTGTTGGTAATTATTTTTTACCGATAAAAACCTACGTCAAGGGCTTTATTTTTGGCATGATTCCATCGAGTGTTGTCTTCACATTGTTTTTGCTCGATAGTTTTTCGCTCAATAAACACTATATTTTGCTTTGTACGATTGCGATTATTGCATTGTATTTTAAAAAGGAATTGATTGTGTTTTTTGGTGTTTTAACAAATGTAAGTTTTATAATTTTATATATTGTTAATTCGGATTCTCTTTTAGGACCGTTTGATGATATTATCGTATTCATTACGCTACTAGCTATTATTAATGGTGTCATTATTGTATTTTATTTAATTGCAAAATGGGGTAATGAGCTTATCGCACATGCAGATGCTCAACAAAAGGAAGTTTCAGCTTCGTTTAATCAGTTACAGACTACATTTAAGCAAATTGAAGATGGTAGCTATACACTGGATGAACATGTGACGCATTTTCATCAAACGATGCGTAATATCTCGGGGGTAAGTAAGCAAATACTCGGTGCAACAGAGAATATCTCAGCAAGTGTTCAACAAGAGTCATCAAGTTTGCAGTTGATACACGGCACAATGGCAGAGTCAGTACACTTTGTGAATGAAACGTTCTCAATTTCAAAAGAGACTGTGTCCAAATCAAATGATTTACAACATGAAGTTCTTATGGGTTGGGAAAAAATGCAGGAAGTTATGGGGCAAATGTCTGTAATGAGCCAAGCAATGAACTCAACAGCTTCAACAGTACACGATCTACAGTCGAGTTTACAAACAGTGGATAACTTACTGAAGGGGATTCAGCATATTGCAGAGCAAACAAATTTACTTGCTCTAAACGCAGCCATTGAAGCAGCAAGAGCTGGTGAACATGGGAAAGGCTTTGCTGTTGTAGCAGATGAAGTTCGAAAATTAGCTGAAGAGAGTGCGTCTATCACTGTAGATATTACAAATGTGACTGCTACATTGTTTCAAAAATCTACTGAAGCATATGAGCGTTCTGAAAAAGGGGACAAAGCATTACAACATGGTGAAGTCCTGTTACAAGATGTAAGCTCCTTCTTTAATGTACTGAAGGATTCATTTGCTGAGACGAATTTAGATTTAACACGTGGAATGGGAGAATTAAGTACTGCTATTCAGCAATTCGAACAAATTCAAATGCAAATTGAGAAGTTAAACCAGTTGACGGAGCAAAATGCGGCATCGACAAGTAACATACTGCAATCTGTTGAGGATGAGAACAATATGCTAGTAACAATGAGTGCAGCGACTGATCAAATTCAAGCGTTAAGTGTTACTTTAAAATCACTTGCAACAAATAAAAACTAAATTAAATCACAAATAAGCAAAGCCTTTCTATCTTTTGGACTACAAAATGATAGAGAGGCTTTTTAATTTAACGAACTACGATGATTATTAGGAAATCTGTTTGATAGTATATCCTGAAAAGTGGTTGTACTATTACATTTATGGAATACATTTGGAAGTGGGGTACTGAATTATGGGGAAATTAGATCAATACGATATATTAAAAGTACATCGAGTAAATTTGATTATCACAATTGTTTTAGTAATGTTGGTTTGTGGTTCTCTTGTTGCAGCAAAGGGAATTGCAGGTGGGTTATTTTATATCATACTAGGATTAGCAGTAATTACTCTATCAACAGTAAACTATTTCTTGCCAATTAACACATATGTTAAAGGCTTTATTTTTGCTTTTATACCAGCACTGGTTGTCATTGCTTTGTTTTTCATCGACACATTTTCGCTAAATAAGCACTATATTCTAATATGTACAGTTGCAATGGCTGCACTCTATTTTAAAAAGAATCTTGTTATTATTTTTGGACTATTTTTAGATGTTAGTTTAGTTGCAGTATATAAACTTGCACCACAAAATTTTTTGGGAAGTGAAGGTACGACTGCATTTATCACTATATTCTCTGTGTTAACGGGCATTATCGGGTTGCTCTATTTTTTAACAAGATGGGGCAGGAGTCTAATAGATGCCGCTGAGCTAAAAGAAAAACAGGCAATTCAAATGCTACAGCAATTAGAAGAGACGTTAAATACAATTGAAAATCGTAGCCGTTCTCTTGACGATAACACCATTGCACTCGATACAAATATGTCCTCTGTTTTTGAATCGAGTGAACAGATGGTAAAAGCTGTAGAGGAAATGTCGATTACCATTCAAAAGGAATCATCAAGTATTGGCATCATGAACAATGCTATGCAGTCTTCAGCTACATTGATGAATGACACACTTAACATATCGAAAAACATTGCACAAACATCCACTGAGATGAATGATAAAGTTCAAAGAGGCTACTCAAACATGCAGCAAGTCACATCTAAAATGCAAACCGTTGATCTTGCCATTTCGTCGACAGTTACAACCGTTGACGAGTTACAATCTAGCTTAGCGACTGTCAATCAGTTACTTGTGGGCATTCAACAAATTGCAGAGCAAACAAATTTACTTGCATTAAATGCTGCCATTGAAGCAGCAAGGGCGGGCGAGCATGGGAAAGGTTTTGCGGTCGTTGCCGATGAAGTTCGAAAATTGGCTGAACAAAGTGCAGCAATTACTGTTGATATTACGAACGTAACGAGTTCATTATTTGCTAAATCTCAATTAGCGTATGAGCGATCTGCTGAGGGAGAGGCAGCAATGAAAGAAAACAAAGAGATTATTGTTGCGGTTTCTGATTACTTCGAAACCCTATCACAGGATATGCAGCAAACGAACTCTGGTTTAACAAAGGGTATGCAGGATATGATTCAAGCCATAGATACCTTCAATGATATTCAAACACAAATGAATGAAGTAACGATTAGTGCTGAACAAAATAGCGCTGCTACTGAAGAAATTTTAGCTACCCTTGAAACGGAGCATGCATTAATTGCGACATGTCATGAATCTGTGAATAAAATACAATCATTAAGCAGTTCTTTAAAAGAACTAACTATTCGAACATAATAAATGCAGGTAGAACAATTATACGTTCTACCTGCATTTTACCTTTCTTTATAGCCTAATCATTGAAGAGTAAAATTATCACGGTTATCAAAAAGTAAGCGTTTACGATTTTTTTTGAAAAAACCTAAAAAATGAAAATGACAAGAATATGTCTTTTTCGTCACAATTTTGCTCATTCATGTAAATAATCAAAATGTTTCACTTGCAATAAGAAAAACTTATTGAAAAAGATAATATTAATGTAATTTACTTATGAATATAAATAGGCTATCATGGGTGTTGGAGAAAAGACTCTTTACATAAGCCTTTTCAAAAAGATATTTTAGGGGGATCCGCAAATGGCACAAGGCAATTTACACAACAGCCGCGCTTCATTCGAAGTTAATGGTAAATCATACAATTTTTATGATTTAGCTGCAATTGAAAAAGCTGGCGTTGCAAAAGTTTCAAACCTACCATACTCAATCAAAGTATTACTAGAATCAGTTTTACGTCAATATGACGCTTACGTAATCAAAGAAGAGCACGTAAACGAATTAGCAAAATGGGGTAATGGCGCTAGTGCAGAAGCTGAAGTACCATTCAAACCTTCTCGCGTTGTATTACAAGACTTCACTGGTGTACCAGTAGTAGTTGACCTTGCATCTTTACGTTCTGCTATGAAAGAAATGGGTGGAGATCCAAACAAAATCAACCCTGCTATTCCAGTTGACCTTGTAATTGACCACTCAGTACAAGTTGACAAATACGGTAATGCAGGTGCATTACAAGCGAACATGGATCTTGAATTTGAGCGTAACGCTGAGCGTTATAACTTCCTAAAATGGGCTCAAACTTCTTACGATAACTTCCGTGCTGTACCACCAGCAACAGGTATCGTTCACCAAGTAAACTTAGAGTATTTAGCTCCAGTTGTACACGTAACTGAAAATGCTGATGGCACATTCGAAACATTCCCAGACTCAGTAGTAGGTACTGACTCTCATACTACAATGATTAATGGTATCGGCGTACTTGGATGGGGCGTTGGTGGTATCGAAGCTGAAGCAGGTATGCTTGGACAGCCTTCATACTTCCCAATTCCTGAAGTTATCGGGGTTAAATTAGTTGGCGATCTTCCAAACGGAACAACTGCTACTGACTTAGCACTTAAGGTAACTCAAGTATTACGTCAGCGTGGCGTAGTTGGTAAATTCGTAGAGTTCTTCGGACCTGGCGTATCTAAATTACCACTTGCTGACCGTGCGACAATCTCTAACATGGCTCCTGAATATGGTGCTACATGTGGTTACTTCGCAATTGACGAAGAATCACTTAACTATATGCGTTTAACTGGTCGTGACGAAGAGCACATCGCGGTTGTAGAAGCTTACTTAAAAGCCAACCACATGTTCTTTGACCCAAGCCTAGAGCCTGTATACACGGATGTATTAGAAATTAACCTAGCTGATATCGAACCAAACCTTTCTGGTCCTAAACGTCCACAAGATTTAATTCCATTATCAGAAATGCGCGCTCGTTACAAAGAAGCAGTAGTAGCGCCACAAGGTACTCAAGGTTTCGGTTTAACTGAAGATGAGTTCTCTAAAACTTCTGTAGCTAAATTCGCTGAAGGTGATGTAGAAATCCCAACAGGTGCTGTAGCAATCGCTGCAATCACTTCTTGTACAAATACATCTAACCCATACGTATTAATCGCTGCTGGTTTAGTTGCGAAAAAAGCTGTTGAAAAAGGTCTTACAGTGCCGAAATGGGTTAAAACTTCTTTAGCACCAGGTTCAAAAGTAGTAACTGGTTACCTAGAAGATTCAGGTCTACAAACGTACCTTGACGAAATCGGTTTCAACACTGTAGGTTACGGTTGTACAACATGTATCGGTAACTCAGGTCCATTACTTCCTGAAATTGAAGACGCTATCAAAGCAAACGATTTATTCGTAACTTCAGTTCTTTCTGGTAACCGTAACTTTGAAGGTCGCGTACACCCACTTGTAAAAGCTAACTACTTAGCTTCACCACCACTTGTTGTTGCTTATGCACTTGCAGGTACTGTGGATATCGATCTACAAAAAGATTCATTCGGTAAAGACAAAGACGGCAACGAAGTATTCTTCGCTGACATCTGGCCTTCAACTGAAGAAGTTAATGCAGTATTAGGTACTGTTGTTAACCGTGAATTATTCCAAAAAGAATACGAAACTGTATTCACAGCAAACGAAGCTTGGAATGCAATTGAAACATCAACTGAGTCTCTATACACATTTGATGACAAATCAACTTACATCCAAAACCCACCATTCTTCCAAGGTCTTGCGAAAGAACCAGAAGCTATTAAAGGCTTAAACGACTTACGCATCATGGCGAAGTTCGGTGACTCAATTACAACTGACCATATTTCTCCAGCTGGTGCTATCGGTAAAGAAACACCTGCAGGTAAATATTTAATCGAAAACGGTGTTGCAATCCGTGACTTCAACTCATACGGAAGCCGTCGTGGTAACCACGAAGTAATGATGCGTGGTACATTTGCAAACATCCGTATCCGTAACCAAGTTGCTCCTGGTACAGAAGGTGGTTTCACTACTTACTGGCCAACTGGTGAAGTTGAATACATCTATGATGCATGTATGAAATACCAAGAGCAAGGTACTGGTTTAGTAGTACTTGCTGGTAACGACTATGGTATGGGTTCTTCTCGTGACTGGGCTGCGAAAGGTACATTCCTATTAGGCGTGAAAACTGTTATCGCACAATCTTACGAGCGTATCCACCGTTCTAACTTAGTAATGATGGGTGTTCTTCCTTTACAATACTTAAACGGCGAATCTGCTGATTCACTTGGTTTAACTGGTAAAGAAGAAATCTCTGTAAACATTACTGATGACGTGAAACCACGTGATATCTTAACAGTAACAGCTAAATCTGAAGACGGCACAGTTAAAACTTTCGAAGCTTTAGCTCGTTTCGACTCAGAAGTAGAAGTAGACTACTACCGTCACGGTGGTATCCTACAAATGGTTCTTCGCGCGAAAGCTGCTGAATAATTCATTTTGAAGAAAACCGATCTCTTTGGAGGTCGGTTTTTTTGTTGTTTTATCATACTTTAAGGGGGAATAAGCCGCATCAAAACTTAAGACCATTTGGAGAAGTATAGGGGGAGAATCAACTGTCAAGAAAAGTCCAATTGATGATGACCAACATTGATGATGACTAACACGACGTGCCCGCTTTTATCCTGTGGTCACTTTTGCATCCTTATGACAACTTTAACATTAGTTTGAAATATAAGTAAAAGTTCAGTAGCTTGTTGTTTAGCTTTATAGCATTTTCCAATATAGTTATGTATAATTATAAATGTAATAGTTTTACATTATATATAGATTAGTGGGGGAATGGAATTATGAAACACAAGAAAAGTAAACTTTTTACAACAAGTGCGGTTGCACTAGCAGTAACGGCTTTAGCAGTAGTACCTGCATCAGCGGCAAGTCCTTTTTCAGATGTAAGTGAAGACCATCCACATTTTAAAGGGATTTCTACACTTTCTAAAGCAGGTGTTATAAATGGCTATGATGATGGCACTTTTAAACCTTCACAAGCTGTGACTCGAGGACAAGCTGCTAAAATAATTGTCAATGCATTTGAACTTTCAGCACCAGATAAAAATCTAAATTTCAAAGATCTCGATGAATCGAGTGAATATTATGAAGCTATCGCAGAATTAGTTGCACATGGTGTGGTTAAGGGGTATGACGATAACACATTCCGTCCAAATGAAACTGTCACACGTGGCCAAATGGCTGTGATGATTGCAGGAGCATTAGATTTAAATGCGAAAGGAACAAGTCCATTCACTGATGTACCAGAGGGAAGTTCTTTTGCTAATGCTGTTACAGCACTTTATGAAGCAGGTATTTCGAAAGGTATTTCTGCTACTGAATTTGGTGTAAATAATAAAGTGACACGCGGTCAATTAGCTACATTTATAGTTAATGCTATGACTACATTGCCAACTGAATCAGAGTCAACAGAATCACAGCCAAGTTCCATTACTCTAGAAGAAGTATTTAACAAAGCAATAGCAAAACAGCAAGACGTGAAAAGCATGAAAGCAACAATGACGATGACACAAGCACTAGAGGTAATTGAAGGTAAAGAAACAATTAAAACGAACACATCGAGCAAAATGACAATGAATGCAGTGGTAGACCCTATGCAATTTTTCATTGAAGGAACAATGGCTATGACGGAACCTGAAAGCGGCGAAGCAATAGAGGTTCCATTAAAAATGTACATGACTGCAAAAGATGGTATGTATATGTTTGAACCGACAGAAGGGATTTGGATGAAGTTCCCAAGCGATATGTTTAATACAATTCTCGACCAAGCAGGTGTACAAGTAAGCGGTGCTGATCAGATTGTAATGCTGAAAGAATTTGCAAAAGATTTTACAATGCAGGAAACAAATAATGCCTATGTTTTGACACTAAATGCAGATGGTGAGAAGTTCAGTCAATTGATTAAAGAGCAAGTTTCGGCACTTTTACCTATGATGGAAACAGGCATAGAAGATGAAGATGCCCTTGCAGTAGAAGAGGAAATTGGAGCATTGTTCAATAATATGTCATTTGATAATGTAAAGTATCAATTAACAATTGATAAAAAATCATTTGATATTAAAGGTATCGTGATGGATATGACTTTAGGAATGACTATAGAAGACGTTAAAATGAAGATTGATCAAAAATCAAACATCACATACGATGAATTTAATACAATTAAGACGATTACCATCCCACAAGATGTTCTGAAAAATGCGAAAGAGTTACCAGCAATAACAGTAGATGAAAAAGAGCTAGTTTCCACAATTACTCTTCCAATCATAAAGTAAAACTATATACATTGAATGGATGAATACGGCGGTCTTGGTTGCAAGTACCGCCAATACAGCTATTGATGATCTGTATTCATGGGAAGTTAATTTTGAACAAATAAGATATTTAAAAAGGATGCTTCTTGTTTAATAGAAGCATCCTTTCCTGTGTATTTAGTGAAAGCCCATTAAGTTTTTTACTTTTGCAGTGTTTTCGACAGAAGTTAGCATTTCGAGTAACAGAAAAGCTACTTCAAAAGCAGTTCCTGGATTCGATGACGTAATTACATGTTCTGTTTTTACAATCCGCTCATTAACAATGATTGCACCATAGGATTGTAACTGCTCTAGTCGTTTACTTGTAGGATGATTGTAAGTCGTAGCCTCTCTATTATGTAAAATGCCGCTATGTCCTAATGCTAGAGAAGCTACACAAATAGTTGCGATAGGTTTCTTTCGATCGTCGAAGTGGCGAATCACTTGTTGAAAAGCATCACTAAATGCATCCTCATAAAATCCAGCCTCTTCAAATCCACCAGGAATCGCTAACGCGTCAAAATCCTCTAAGTTAACTTCATGTAATAATTTTTCCGGAGTTACGGTGAAATTCCAAGTACATTGTAATTCGTTGTGTAAGCCTACTGTGACAACTTCTGTCGATCCATCACCTTCCCATTTATTCCATCCAAGGACATCTGTAAAAACACTTGCTTCTACCGCTTCAAAACCATTTGCTAACAATAATAATATTTTTGTCATGTTACTTGCCTCCCTTATAGTTATATTTTAATAAAGTAAGATGAAATGGAACATAAGATAAAGAATGTATTTTCTTTATTTTGCTTTATAATATAAGAAAATACTGATTTTTTAATTAAGAAAAAAAGGTGGATACATATGGATCAAATTGATACTGAAATTTTACAGCAACTTCAACAAAATGCGAAAATTTCGATGAAGGAGCTTGCTACGATTGTTCATCTATCGTCACCAGCTGTTATTGAGCGCGTAAAAAAACTTGAGGAGCAAGGCATTATTGAAGGGTATACGACAAAGGTAAACCTAAAAAAAATAAATCGTACAATACAAGCAATTATTCTATTTAAGTCCATTGATTGTAAAAGTCTTTCAAACTTTTGCAATGCACATCCTGATGTTCTTGAATGTTACCGCGTAGCTGGTGAAATTAGCTATATAGTTAAAATCGCTACATACTCAGTCGAGACATTAGAGCAGTTTATTGATGATGCGATGCCTTATGGTACACCTTCAACCAATATCGTTCTATCTTCTACTGAAAAATCATTAATTTCACCATTTCCAATAGATTAAAAAATTATTTTACAAAAATGCAAACCTCTACATCATGAGCCCCGTTTATAGTGCAGAGGAAGGGGGAGAGTGACGTTGCAACGGATTGATGAACTTGAAGAAATTATGGAGCAGCATACAGAGAGACTGATTCGATTAGCTTATTATTACGTCAAAGATTTACAAAGTGCGGAGGATATCGTTCAAGATGTGTTCATTAAATTTTACGACAACTGGCAAAGTTACGAGGAACGTGGCGAGCTAAAGGCGTATTTGTCTAGGCTAGTTATTAATAGAAGTAAGGATTACTTACGTAGTTGGACGTATCGTAAAATTCGAGTGCAAAATAAAATATTTGCCAAGCAAAATATAATGAAAAAAGATGCACTGATTCAGCAGGACGAGCATGCCATAATTGAAAATGCAATATTAGCACTACCATTGATACAACGCGAAGCACTCATTTATTTTTACTTTGAAGAAATGCCTGTTGCTGATATTGCGGATTTAATTGATGTCCCAGTAAGTACAGTAAAAACGAGACTTCGTCGAGGTAGAGAGCTATTAAAGCCAAAGCTTAAACACATTGAGTGGGAGGTGCTCATGCATGAGTAAATATGAGGTGGACGTGCTCAAGGATTTGAAAGACAGCAAGAAACGTGTGATGACCAATGTTGTGGAACAAATTGCACAACGGGAAGTTAAGAAGAAATACCTGCGTTGGCAATATAGTTTGTTGACTGTTATTTTGACCGTATGTATAGGATTATTTATTTACACACAATTCAACGAAGAGAGGCCACTATCTGCAAGTGATGTAAAAATATTAGATGAGAAAACAATAGAAATGTTTCTTGGAATGGCAAACCAAGAATTCATGAATGAAACATTTCAAACATTATTAGAAATGGATGCCTTTTACGCCTATGCTTTAGACAAAGGAATTGTGTTTAACGAAGATACCATAGTTGAGCAGGACAATCGGACTCAAGACATTTATAATCTTATAAAAAACGACCCTGAAAAGATTGAAGAATTCACCAAATCGAATATTACTTTAGATGAATTTTTTGAAGAATTTTTGGAACCGAATACGATTAAAATGATTGCCCAAAGTGAACTGATGAAGATTTATTATAAGAAATATGAGGATGCTTTCCCACTTCATGCGTATCTTGCTGTTAAAAATGAATCCATGCAATATTTTTTAGCTAAGTATGGTGAGGAAATTAAACATCTCGAAGAAAAATATCAACTTTCTGCAAAAACATCTTATACTAGCAATCAGTTAAAAACTGGTTATATTGCAGCAATTGAGGGTGACCGATTTTTAGTTGATCCTGCTAATAATGGTCGTATATCTAATGAAGAAAATAATGAAAAGCCGTTACATGGTATGTGGTTTCCTATTCATGATGTAATAGATAAAGTAAATGTTGGAGACTATGTACACGTAAAATATAGTTTGACTTCAACAGAAGGGGCTGACACTGCTGCTAATTTACTTGAGCTTGAAATAATAGAATAAAGATAAATCCTCGCTTAAATAGTGAATAAGTTTTCTTAGATTTCAAATATTTCAGAAATACTAAAAAGGGTCCTAATACGGAGTTGTTCTCCATTTGGACCCTTTTCTTTTTTGATTTAAATATGAAGCTACTATATCTTCTTTGTTTCTTTTACATATTTGACTGAGTATCATTCTCCATGTTTCCACTCGGTTTTAGAGCAGAAGCACATAAGATGACCAGGCTACCTAAGCCAATTCCTACTAAAACCATAGTAGGGTGATTCCAACTAAGTCCGTTGTCGAAGAAAAATAATTCGCGTAGACCGTCCACCATAAAACGCATTGGTAACCAAGAATAGATCCAATCATGATAAAACGAAGACATAAACTCTGGAGGCATTGCTAGTAACGGTGCGCCAAAGAACAAAATTAGGACGAAAAGTGGCATGGCTTTTATGCCAATCCATGCAAGACCAGCTGAAATCATTAAATAAAAGCTATAGAAGAAAATGCACGGTTTATGAAATTAATATTAGGACCAAATGGAGATCCTTCGTTTCAAGATAGAATAAAACAATTTATGAAAGCTAATTTTATTGGAAAAATCATGAAAGATTTAAAAGAGGAGTCGCTTTTGGTCCCGGTGGAGTATCTTATGAGCTATGTTACTGCTGCTCACCTTGGGGTCATTCAACAATGGTTAGAAAGTGACATGCAGCAATCACCTCAAGAAATGGCATTAGTATTAGTAAAAATATCATTCTTTGGTCCTGCTCATGTGGCTGGATTAAGGGAGGGGTAGAGAAACAGGATAGGTTTTCAATCTTCCTGTTTCTCTTAACTCAAACGAGCAGTTCATTAAAGAAGACCACTTACTAAATAAATGGCGGTTGCCCAAATAAAAACAGCAGAACATTTGTTAAACACGTTCATGAGTTTACCAGAGCTGTCGACTTTTTTAACCGATGCACCAGCGACTGTGAGTCCAAAAAACCATAGCCAAGATATCAAAATACAAGAAGCGGTGAAATAGATTTGTGTAACACCACTGTATTTCAAAGCACTTGTCCCAATCACGCCAATCGTATCTAAAATGGCATGAGGATTTAATAAGGATACCGATAGTGCAAATAATATCTGTTTTTTTATAGGGAGTGCCTCATTATTTTCGGTTTTAGTAGGCTTAGATTGCCAAATGGCATAGCCCATATATAGTAGAAAAAGAATACCTGCACTCATGAGAGCTATCCGTAGCCATTCAAACTGCAACACAATAACAGATAAGCCAAAGACAGCGAGCAAAATAAGCAATGTATCACATAATGCTGCTGTAATGGTGGCTGGAAGAGCACGAACAAAACGCTGCTGCGTGGCACCTTGTGAAAATACGAATACATTTTGTACACCTAACGGCAAAATAAGTCCAAATGCTAAAATCGCGCCATGCAGAAATGCTTCCATTTGTCATACCTCCTTTCCTTCATTAGTTTACATATGATATAACTATATGAAAACGACCAATTGGTTGGTTTTATAGCCACCCAATTTTTAAGGAGGGAATTATGAGCTGGCAACCGAAAAGAGAGGCACAAACGACGCTTCAGCAGCAAATCATCGAATGGATAATTGACAACATTGAACGTGGCGACTGGGTAGTGGGGACCAAACTTCCGACACAAAGACAGCTCGCTATGCAATTTGGTGTGAACCGTAGTACTGTCCAACAAGCATTAGAGGAACTAAAAGCAGATGGATTACTAGAAGCAAAGGTTGGATCTGGCGTATTTGTAGCAAATAATTCTTGGCATGTACTCGTAAAGCAAGCACAACCGAATTGGCAAAATTATATTGAGGCAAGTTTACATAAACCGAATTATCATACCATCCAACTGATCAATGAGTATGAGCAACGTGGGGATATTATTCGCTTAGGAACAGGGGAGTTGGCGCCGAGTTTGTTACCGACGACTGAAATAGAGGCTTCATTAAGAGAACTAACCTTGCACCCAAAGGCTCTAGGCTATTCTTCGCCGCAAGGTAGTGAATCATTACGGTTGGCTATTTGTGAGTATGTGAAAAAAAGAGGGATTCAGGCTTCTCCACAAAATGTTTGTATTGTTTCAGGAGGATTACAGGCATTACAGCTTATTGCGGTTGGTTTATTGGAGCAAGGTTCTATCGTCTTTCAAGAGGAGACCTCTTATTTAAATTCTGTACACCCGTTTCAATCAGTCGGAATGCAAATGATACCTGTTGTGCGTGATGCACAGTTACTCTCCACACTTGAACAAAGAAAACGTAAACGTCAGGCAATTTTTTATGCAGTTCCTACATTAAATAATCCAACGGGTGCAGTATGGTCTCAAGCTGAAAAAGAGCAGCTTTATGACGCTTGCAAGCAATTACGGATACCTATTATTGAAGATGATGTCTACCATGAATTGCTTTTTGATGAAACGACGATACCGATAAAATCAAAGGATGAAAGTGGGCAAGTACTTTATATTGGTAGTGTGTCAAAAACATTAAGTCCAGGTCTTCGTATTGGGTGGATTATTGGACCTTCGACCGTTATTGAGCGGCTTGCTGATATAAAGATGCAAACAGATTACGGTTCAAGTGCTATTTCACAGGAAATTGTGTTGCACTGGCTTCAAACTGGGAAATACGAAAAACATATTAAACACTTGCGTCATGAATTGCAGCAAAGAGCTGATTTTGTCGTAGAGATATTAAAGGAGAACTTTGTAGAAATCGCTAGTTGGCAGCAACCTAAAGGTGGTTTTTATATTTGGCTAAAATTTCATGAGCCAATTGTAGATAAAGGGTTATTCATGAAGTTATTACAACAACATGTGCTTATAAACCCCGGATATATTTATGACTCGCAAGATGCACATCATATCCGTCTTTCGTATGCATACGCAACAATCGAAGAATTAAAAATAGGCTTGCAAGTATTAAACGATGTAGTAGTGTCAAAAAAATGAGCTGTCTCAAATGTTATTGAGACAGCTCATGCTTTTAATATTGAAATTTCTTACGAGTGGCAAGAATGATAAGAATCGCTGGCACGGTACAAATAATCATTGCTAAAAATGATAAGCCCGGCGATATTTCATATAGGAACCCACCTAAAAACGTAAGGATTGAAGTACTTAGCCCCATAGCTAGAGCTGAATATAAACCTTGCGCATTTGGAATTTGCTCCTTCGGCAACGTTTTTGTTAAATAAGCGATAAAAGCATAATGTGCTAATGCGAAGGATAGAGCATGTAATATTTGTGAGAATATAAAAACCCATACATTCGGGAAAAGAAAGATTAATACCCAACGTAATGTCGAACCTACGCCTGCTAATAGCAGTAGCGATGAAGAGCGCCATTTCGTCAATAATGTATCAGCCTTCATGAAATACAGAATTTCACAAATAACAGCTATGTTAATAATCATACCCATATAAAGCGGATTAACGTTTAAATCCTCTAAGTAAATATAACCATAACTATAATAAGCAGCGTGTGCTCCTTGGAGCAAAATCACGATTAATAACACAACTGGAAAGCCTGTTATTTTCCAAAGTGTTTTCATGGAAAGTGAATGTTTTCGATCTTCTTTGGTTGGAACGGTAAGTAGTACTTTCGGTGTTGCTGTCAATTGCATTAGAAGCATACCAATCAGACCTACAATCATGCTCCAGAAGATCATTTGCTTACCAAATACACCAGTGAGCATACTAATAATGAGTACTGCAATGACGAAGCCAAAAGAGCCATATGAACGGCTTTTGCCATAATGGACGTGACTTTGTTGTACAAGTGTTGCTGCACTACTTTCAATTGCAGGTAATAATGCTGGGTAAAAGGCGCTGAATAAAATCGTCACAATGAAAAGAGACGTAAACGAAGTGCTTGGAATATAAAGTAGCGCCGTCACTAGTGCTCCAAGTGCTAAAATCCCATTTAGATTTTTGTTATTGACGTATTTTGCGAGTGTTGGAAAGAAGAATAAGTTAGAAGCTGCCCTGGCAAGTAAACCACAACCCATAACAATACTAGCTTCAGAGACGGTTAGTTGTTTTGCATCAACAAGCCAACCTGTCCAGTAGGGTAAAAAGATACCCCATGTGAAGAAAAAGGCAAAGAAATTTTGAGAAAGCCATCGTTGATTATTCATAAGATTTCGTACCTCCATTAACTATGTTGAATAATAGCACGTTCCTCGATAGAATAATGTGAGATATCTCATATTTTGAAAGGTTTGTGATGAAAAATATGCAAATATTAACGGGTTGTAACCGCGCTCACTATTTAGAACAATTTCCCATTGAAGACTTTTTCTCATTTGATATACAGCCTTACATAGAAGTATGCCAGTTTGAAAAAGGGGAGTGGATTTTCCAGGAAGGCTCATACCCAGATACGATGTATTACATGATTGAGGGAAAGGCAAAGCTTTATGTAACACATAAAAACGGCAAAGTATCACTGATTGAATATATTGAAGCTCCTAGTTTTATGGGTGAAATTGAATTAATAAATGAGGGTAGGTATACAAAGGGAATTCAAACAGTGTCAAAAACCATCTGCTTGTCGATTTCCATTAATGGATGTAAGGAAAAATTACTTGCTGACGCCAAATTTTTGCGCAGAATTTGTGTATTTCTCGGACAAAAGCAAACGGCCGTGACAGCAAAATATACACAAAATCAGGTATATCCACTCGAAAACCGATTAGCGGCTTTTATTCAACTATCATCTGATCAAGGCTTTTACAAAGAAAAGCATACTGAAATATGTGAGTATTTGGGTGTGTCTTATCGACATTTATTGTATGTCATTGCTCAATTCTGTGAAGAAAAAATTCTAGAAAAAACAAAAAAAGGTTATCACATCATCAATGAAGAACGCCTTGCTGAATTAGCACAGGAAATTCAATAAAATCCTCGTAGCGCAAGTGGTAATATGCTGAATATTCGGTGTAATTTGTTGTTAAAACCCTAAAATTACTTTGAAACCGCATTCATGCCATTGACGGATAGTAATCATACAAAACTTGTATAGATTATGGCAAAAAACACGTACTCAAACTATTGTGAATTTTTCTAACACAAAGTATCATTATAGTTAGATTTAACGTGAAAGGCTTCACATAGTCACGTTAACGTAAGGAGGAATTTTTTATGGGTAAGATTCGAGTTGGTATTGTAGGTTACGGAAATTTAGGCCGTGGTGTTGAATTTGCGGTTTCACAAAATCCAGATATGGAAGTAGTGGCAGTTTTTACACGTCGTGACCCTTCTTCAGTAAACGTTGCAAGTAACGCAAGCGTATATTTAGTAGATGATGCTGAAAAATTCCAAAATGACATTGATGTAATGATTTTATGTGGTGGTTCTGCAACAGACTTGCCAGAACAAGGTCCTCACTTTGCACAATGGTTTAACACAATTGATAGTTTCGATACACATGCAAAAATCCCTGAATTCTTTGCTTCTGTAGATGAAGTTGCACAACAATCTGGTAAAGTATCAGTTATTTCAGTAGGTTGGGATCCAGGCTTGTTCTCACTAAATCGTGTATTAGGTGAAGCTGTACTACCTGTAGGAACAACATATACATTCTGGGGTGACGGCCTAAGCCAAGGACACTCAGATGCTGTACGTCGCATTGAAGGCGTGAAAAATGCAGTACAATACACTTTACCGATTAAAGATGCAGTAGAACGTGTACGTAACGGTGAAAACCCTGAACTTACAACACGTGAAAAACATGCGCGTGAGTGCTGGGTAGTATTAGCAGAAGGCGCAGATGCTGCAAAAGTTGAACAAGAAATTGTTACTATGCCAAACTACTTTGATGAGTACAATACAACTGTAAACTTCATTTCAGAAGAAGAATTTAATGCAAATCATACAGGAATGCCACATGGTGGTTTCGTTATTCGTAGTGGTGAAAGTGGTGCTGATAACAAGCAAATTCTAGAATTCTCGTTAAAGCTTGAGAGTAATCCAAACTTTACATCTAGTGTTCTTGTAGCCTATGCTCGTGCAGCATATCGTTTAAGCCAAGCTGGCGACAAAGGTGCCAAAACAGTGTTTGATATTCCATTTGGTTTATTATCACCAAAATCAGCTGCAGAATTACGTGCAGAATTGTTATAATTCTTTAAGTCCAATTATCAGTTATGATAATTGGACTTTTTTTTATAAAATCATACATGTTGATTAACTAAATTTAAATATTACTTATAAAGTGGTAGGTTGATTGCTGCTACGGGATGCTCGCTTTCCGCGGGCAAGCACTAAGCCGCATCCTTTGTTGCTGACGCTTCGCTTTCGTACATGAAACATTGTTTCGCTACGCTACGTACAGGGTCTCAGTTCGCTTGCATTTCCCGCAGGAAGCTTTGCTCTGCGACGAAAGCGAAGCGACAGGAGCACTCGAGCACCCTCCGCTACAATTAACTAAAAATGTAGTAACAGACGTTAGTATTGACTATTAAATAACTAAAATTACCGGTAAATAACAACCTAATAAATTCCTAATTAACAGGCCTAAAAAACATCACCCAATATGCATGCTGGAATACATCTTCTTTAAATAGGGCACGCGAGAAAAAGTAATGCTAAAGACTAATTGATTAACTTTATACTATGTAGTTAAAATGATTCTTTTTTCAAAAGACTCTTTATAAAAACGTCTGACATCCGATAAGAGAGATTGAACATCTATATTCTTTGCAGAGTGTATTGTACTATTTTTATTGATATACTCTCAATTTGCTAACAAAATATAATTTAGAAGGTGTCAAATTTGAATAAAGAACATATTTCACAGGAACGGAATAGTTTAATATTAAAAATTACAACTGGTGTTGTGTTATTGCTGATAGGAACTTACTTGTTACACCAACAATTCGGTTTTTTAGAGCAACATATTATTCTCTTAAATGGGCAGGTAAATAAAGCATTACCTTATAAGATATCTGTCCTAACATTACTTGCTATTCCAACCGTACTTTGCATTATTTCGTGGCTATTGTATTTAAAAAACGCAAAGGATGAACGGCTGGCATGGCTGTTAATGTTGGCACTAACATTTTCTAGTATTGGAATTATTGCAGCTGGCAACGGCTTAGTAGAATACCACTTTTCTATTTTCATGGTACTTGCGTTTATTGGAACTTTCCAAAACATCCGACTTGTAGTAGTAAGTACAGTTATTTTTGCAGTTCAACATTTAGCCGGTTATTTTTTATTTCCAGAAATAATTTGCGGAACGAGTAACTATTCGTTCGCATTATTATTAATTCATGCAGTTTATTTAATTTTAACAAGTTCCGCTACCATTTTGATTATTTACAAAACACACAAAGCGGAAGCTTATTATCGCGAAAAAGAAGAAATCTCCAATACTGAATTACAAAGTTTGTTAGCAGAGTTAAGTCGCGTAGGAGATATTATGAATCAACAATCATTAGAACTTGCCACTGATTCCAAATTAATGACTGAGGCAAGTTATCATATTACGAATGCGCTGCAAAGTAATGAAAAGGATTTAAAACAAGAAGCTGACCAACTACAAAAAGGTTTTGCTAAAAACGAAGTGTTGCTTGAAGAATTTGAACATATCCAAGCAAGTACAAAAAAAGTTGCAGACAAAGCAAAACATAGCTTACAGCAAGCTTCCGCCGGGAAAGAATCTGTAAATGGCGTATCTACGCAAATGCAAGTGATTACAGTTGCTATTGAATCAATTAACGGTCTAGTCATCCAACTTGCTAATCAATCACAACTAATTACACGGTCTTTACATGAAATTGAGAGCGTCTCAGAGCAAACCAAACTGCTTGCATTAAATGCATCGATTGAAGCGGCTCGTGCTGGTGAACATGGTAAAGGGTTTGCAGTTGTAGCAGGAGAAATTCGCAACCTCGCGACACATTCTCAGTCATCAACGGCAGATATTCAATCTGTTTTACAAAACATTGATATACAAATACAAGAAATCGCAGAAAAAATGAATTCAGGTGTGAATGAAATTGATAAAGGGAATGCAGCAATAATGAGCAATGCCGATTTATTCCATGTAATTTTAACCTCTATGCAAGAAGTAGAAAATGGAGTCGAACAAATTTCAGCCGCATCACAAATAGTGGCAACACATGCAAGCGAAACAAATGGAATCTTTACTAGTATTTTAGATAGTAATAATGGATCTTTAGAAAACGTAAAAGTTATTGCGACTGCTGCACAAGACCAATACACTTCAACTGAATCATTAAAGCAAGTGATAAATGAGCTTCAAACAATGGCAGATGAGTTAAATTTACTAGTGAATAAAATCAACACCCAAAAAGCATAGTATTATTGAAAAACGTTCGGTCTTATCGAACGTTTTTTTGTTTCTTTCACATTTATATATCCTAAAATGTAGGGGAATAACAGATCTGATGATTTGATTCCTGTAAATAATCATATAGTATATGGTAAACTGTGAATAATTTAACTGTTAGAGTGGTAAAAAACATTAAATATATATAGTATTTATTGTTTCGTATTTTCAGTAATGTGTACTAACACTAGCATGTAAGGGGTGTTATCATTCAATGACCATAGATATTATTATTCAGTCAAAATGTATCCCACCAAGTCCGTCGAATTATTGTATAAATCGAGCGCCACTCATGAAAAAATTAAAACATAGTCTGGATCATACGTGTACCTTCATTCATAGTGGCGCAGGTTATGGCAAAACAACTTTACTCGCACAATTTTTACACTCAGAAACCATTCCATTTTCTTGGTATACAGTTACCGAAGAAGATGACAATATATTACCGTTTATAAGGTATTTGATTAATAGTATTCAATGTGTCTTTCCTAAGTTTGGAGAGGATTTTGAACTTTGGAATCGGCTTTCACGTTTTCCGAAAATAGAGGAACTCAATCGTTTGTACAAACTTTTTATCAATTGCCTTTGTACGATACAACACCCCTTCATTATCGTGATTGATGACTACCATTTAGTTGATCATGAATTTCACATTAACTACGTTTTAGAAAAAATAATAGAATTTGCACCACCTCATATCCATTTCATTGTCGCATCAAGATCATTACCGAATTGGGACATTCTTCGAAAGCTAAAATTGCAAATGAAATTGCTGGTGATTTCTGAATCGGATTTAGTCTTTTCAACTGAGGAGATTGCTGTGTTTTTTGAAGATTATGTAGCCGTGTACTTATCTGATGATGAAAAAGCGAAGGTTTTGGAAATAACAGAAGGATGGGCAATCAGTATTTCATTATTGGCCGAACAATGGAAAAATGAACCGATTGAGCGTTGGTTAACAATTCAAACGAATGATCTCTTCTCATACTTATCTGAAGATGTCTTCGCTAAGATGAGCGCACTTGAACAGCAAGCTCTTTTGTATTTTGCTATTTTCCCAAACTTTTCAGTAGAGTTAATCACACAATTTTACGATCAGGAGGTCGCTGATACGTTAGAGCTGTTATTGAGTAGGCATCTATTTATACAACCAATCGCTGCTAATGGGTTGTACCGATTCCATTCATTATTTAGAAAGTTTCTCGAAATGAAATGGCAACAAGACCAAGCACAGTTTATTGCACTACACAAAAAAGCAGCCTTATATTACGGTACTAAAGATAATGTCCATGCAGTTCTTCACCATGCCTTTAAAACAAATGACAATGATTTTTGTGGTGAATTATTGCAAAAAAATGCAGAAAGTATAGTTAAAGCTGGTCAATTTGAATGGTTATTAGAAAAAATTAATCGTTTTTCGCAAAGTGAGATGCAGAAATACTATCCACTATATTATTTTGAAGGTGAATGTCATCGTTACCGAGCCTATTATGAAAAGGCAAAAAGGGCTTATGAAGAGTGTGCCATCATAGCTAGGAAAGAAAATGATTTCCTCTTTATGACGAAAGCTCAGGCCGGATTAGCGTATATTTATCTTGATACCATTCAACCAGCTCTTGCAGAACCTTATTTAATACAAGCATTAAAACTTGCCAATAACACTGCATTAAGTTTAAAAGAGCATTTAGAATTGCAACGACAGTATGCTGAGAATCTGGTGAATTTAGGAAAAGCGGAGCAGGCAAGTCATTTTATTGAAGGCGTCGCCTTAGATAAGGAAATCTTGCAAAGAGCCAACGTAGATGTGCGTATACTATTAAGAACTGGCAAGCTACACGATGCAATAATTTTATTGGCTAAAAGGCTCGAAGGTCCAGCGCAAATGATTGCGACGCACCGAGAGAGTGAACTGCTGGCATCATTTGTTCATGGATTATTAGGAGAAGCTAAGGAAGCATGGAACACAGCTCAAGTAGGTATTCGTAGAGGTGTACGAGAAAAGTCTATTTTTATTGAGGCTGTGGGTTATATTCGAAAAGGTAGTGCTCTATTATTATTTGATTTCCCAGACTATGAGGGAGCATGCTTGGCTTATGAAAAAGCCATTGCACTTATGAATACAATCAATATCTCACGTGTAAAAGCAGAGCCTTATATGGGACTTGCTATTGTCAAACATGCGAAGGGGGATACGTTAGCTGCTAAAAAGTATTTAGCACTCGGCTTACAGGAAACTGAACAAGTCCATGATGCATGGATGTCCGCACTCATTTTGCTTGTTGAAGTGAAAATTACCCTCTCTCAAAATGAATTGGAAAAAGCAAAACAATCGCTCTTGAAAGCACAAATGCAATTTCAAGATTGTGGCGATACAAACGGTGAAATGCATGTATTATTCTATCAATCTGTGATTGCTTTCAAAGAACATGACACACAAGAATTTTGTATCTATTTCAAGCAATTTGCAAGTTATTGCATTACTCAAGGCTACGAATACTTCTTCCAAAGAAGAACGATGTTAGGACCGTCAAATTTAGCGGTCTTTCTCGAACTTTTACAATATAGTGATCAAAACAACATCGATAGTTCAGCGATTCAAATCATCAATAGCTATTTTAATGTGGATAGTAATTTAATATACCCATCAAGCGAGATACAAGTTAATTTTTTTGGTAGTTTAAGTTTGATTAGAAATCATCATCAATGTGAAGATAAAGAATGGCAACGTGATAAAGCAAAGGAGCTTTTTGTTTATTTGTATTGTAATAGGCATAGGTATATTCCTAAAGAAGAAATTGCACAAGCATTATGGCCTGAGCGGTTAGTAGATTCACTAGACCGTGATTTTAAAGTTATATTGAATGCCTTATTGAAGGTGCTTGAGCCTACTAGAAATGCAAGGCAGGATAGTTATTTTATCCATCGAAAAAATAATATGTATCAATTACGGTATATTCATTTTTTACAAATCGATGTTGAACGTTTTCTCTATTACTATCAATTAGGGATGACAGAAGTAGATCCTTATTCTTCAAATGAATGGCTTCATCTAGCTGAAGCCTGCTATAAAGGAGCTCTTTACGCTGAGAAAAAGCAGCTCGATTGGATTGTACAAGACCGTGAAAAATTACAAACCTTATATATTGAAGTACTTGAAAAAATGGCACAAAACGCCATTCGTCAACAAAACTTTAAACAAGCTATTGTATATGCGGAAAAAATGATTCGTGAAGATTTGCTGTGGGAGGAAGGATATAGACTTTTAATGTATTGTTATTTTCAATTAAACAATCGACCACTCGCATTAAAATGGTACGAAAAATGTGTGCAACAATTGCACAAAGAACTAAATACAACGCCAATGGAGTCTACAATGGCTGTTTATGATTTAATAATTCAAAATTGAAAACCACACTTTGCGAATAAACTGCATTGTGTGTTTTTTTTGTGAAAAATCTAGATTTTATCAAGGTAATGTGATAATAATTTACGATTTTGTACCTGTCGCTTCGTTTCACTTTCATTCTGTTAATAAAGTATTTTGTCCATAGAAATTTCGTGACTGAAATTGTTCTTAAAAATGTAGACAAAAACACACGCATTTTCCAGTGGGAGTAAGGCACTGCCTGTCTTTTTTGAGACAATAAGAAAACACCTTATTGTACAGCCAGTTTACGGTATTTTACCGGAGACTGGCTGTTTAATTTTGTT